>JAGGXN010000175.1 GCA_021163065.1 Archaeoglobaceae archaeon
AAAGTAAAGAAAATTGCAGAGATAGTTTGTGAGGAGATGGGATTAAAACCCAAATTTAGATTTACAGGAGGGAAGAGGGGTTGGAAGGGAGACGTTCCACTAATGCTGCTTTCGATTGAGAAGATAAAATCTCTCGGATGGAAGCCAAAGTACAATTCGGAAGAAGCCGTTAGATTGGCCGTTAAAGACTTAATTCAAGATTTGGCGAATGATACACGTCATCCTTAGAATTTCAAAAAAGCTCGTTTTACTTTTTAAACAAAAGAGAACTCTGCTTTATGCAGGAGTATATATATTCTGCTTATGGACAATTGCAACAATTCTATTTCATTTCATTGAAGGAGTCTCCTTAATTGACTCTCTCTACTGGGCAGTAACGACTACAACGACTGTAGGTTATGGAGATATCACGCCTAGAACTGTATTGGGCAAAACGTTTTCAATGCTTGTCATGATAAGCGGTATTGGCGTTTTAGGTCTGTTTTTAGCGTCAATTGCGGACATTTTGATAGAACAAAGTTTAAGAAGGGGGCGGATGAGAGTGGATGTAGAAAATCACGTGTTAGTTTTGGGTTGGGACAAGAAATTGGAGATTGCCATTAAAGAGTTGCTTTCTGAAGGTGAAAAAGTGGTTGCGATCGCTGAAGTTGATGAAATTCCTTTAGAGCATAAAAATCTTACTTTCATTAAAGGAGACCCAACGAATGAAGAAAATCTGAAAAGAGGTTGTGTTAAAAAAGCAAAATTTTCTCTAATTTCTGGTAAAAATGATACAGAGACGTTACTGGCAGCGATAGCTGTTAAAAAGATGAATGAGAATGTCCAAGTTACTTGTGTTGTAGAAGACCCCAAAGTTATGAAAGCTTTAAAAAACATAAAAGTTGACCAAGCTTTGTCTATTGATGAATTTTTTGGCTTAGCATTATCAAGATCTGTTTTCGCTCCAAAAATTTCCGTTTTTCTGAATGAAATAATGTCTACAAAAGGAATGGATGTATATCAGCAAAGAATTCCCGAATTTGAAGGTAAAATTTTCTTTGAATTGATGAAAGAGTTAAAAGAAAAGAAAAATGCAATCCTGCTCGGAATAGTAAAAAATGGAAAATGTAATTCTAAACCCTCCCAAAGATTCTAAAATTGAAAAGGATGATGAAATAATCTACATCGCAGAAAGTAAGATAAAGATTTAAAAATTGTAAAATATGCTGGTTGATTTTGCTTTATTAACAGCTGTTGCAGTACTTTTTAGCTTCCATCAAATTTGCATAAGGAAAGGCACAATTGAGTTCGACGTGGTTTCTGGCACATTTATAAGCATATTTACTACAGCATTTATATTCTCAGCTTTATCAATCAACAGAATACATTTTAATGCTCAATTTATAATTCTAATGGCCTTGGCAGGAATACTTCATTTTTTTGTAGCTAGAACGGCTTTTTACAACTGCATAAACAGAATTGGCGCAAACCTAGCCGGCCCATTGTCTGCAACAAGAATTTACTTTGCAACTTTGTTTGGATTCTTCATTGGCGAGAGCATTTCTATAAAAATTGTACTTATGACAACACTAATTTTCGTAGGTATTTTCTTACTATCAAATCCTAAAAAAGGCGTTAAGGCTGATTTTATTGGATTAGTATTGGGTATCATTACTGGCTTGACTGCAGCATTTTCATCAGTCTTAGTTAAATTTGGAATGCACATTTATCCGGATGCAATATTTGGAAGTGCAATAGGTTATTTGTCATCTCTAATAATCTACCCAGTTTTTTTTAAAAACATAGACTTTGATCTCAAGAAAGGGAGATACTTCATAATGGGTGGAATTTTTGTTGGATTTGGTCATTTTTTGAGATACTACGAGCTTATAAGAATGCCTGTAAGCATTGTGGAGCCCGTTTTAAGCATATACCCTCTCTTCACAATCATACTGTCATACATATTTTTAAAGGAGAAGGAGATATTTAGCCTTAGGGTCGTTTTGGGAACGATTTCAATATTAATTGGCATCAACTTTTACTTCTTATAAGTTTAAAAGTATAGATAACGCGATGAATTGCTGTAAGATGGGCTAAGATCGCGATAACTATTACAGCATACAGAATGTAATTCGTTATTAACCCAAAAAACAGGATTATTATTCTCTCTCCTCTTTCAGCAATTCCAACATCACATTTATCCACTATTTTCTCAGCCCTCGCTCTTGTGTAGCTTACAAGCAAAGCACCACTTAAGGATAATGCAACCCAAAGCCAATCAATGCCGTAGATGCCTAAAGCGATAAAAATTGCAACATCAACGTATCTGTCAAAAACCGAATCTAAAAAACCGCCAAACGATGTTGTCAATCCCTGATTTCTCGCTAAAGCACCATCAAGCATGTCAAAAAAACCACTTAATAGCAAGACAATAGCACCAATGATTAAGTCGCCATTGGCTATAAAAAAGGCCGATGCAAAGCCAATAATTAAACCGATAAGTGTCAAATGATTTGGCTTTATTCTAGCTTTAACTACGAGCTTGGTTATAGGGTTCAAAATTTCTGTAACATTGCTTTTTATCTTACTTAACATCTCTATCAGCTATTTCCAAATCTTACCTCTATAATAGCCAGTTACAGGGCAACCTAAGCATAATTCGCAGTTCCAGTAATCGCATTTTCCACAATCTGAGTTGCAAGGCGATTTGTCAGACTTTTCTACATGTATCTTCATTGGTATAATTGTATCATTCTCAGCCCTTACAATTATCCCAACATCAACGTCATAAACATTTGGATTCGTCCTTATATGCTGGTCAACAATAGCTTCCAATGAAGATAGATCTTCCCCAACAAAGAACATTGATAAATTTTTATTTCCAGCTACAACGAATCCATTCAGAAAGAAAGGGCATCCATTAAATAAATTCAATATCTCCTTTGGCTGTCTGCATTTTATGTCAGCTTTCAAAATGTAAAGTCCCGCATTTTTTATGTTTATCCCATATGCATGATTTATTATACCCAACTCTTTCATCTTTTTAATTCTACTCCCAACAGATGGTTGGGATAAGCCAACAATCTTCGCAATTTCATTTTGAGAAACCTCAGGATTTTTTTCCAATATCTCTAATATTTTTTTGTCTTTTTCATCTAACTCGAGAATGCCAACCATAACCATCCCCTAACTAATTTGCCTTTGTCTTATAAAAAATTAGCGAAAATGAAAGAAAAGGCTTGCATAAACTAAGGTATAATCAACCTAAGCTTAAAATTAAAATGACTAAAATCAGTCTTTTCAACAACCTTTTAAATCCAAAATAAAAACGTGAGTTGATGCTTAAATACATAATACAAATAGCATTTGGAATTGCAATTTTAGTGTTATTAATACTAAAAACAACAGAAAACATAGAAAATTTGAAATCAATAAAACTGGACTTATTTTTATTTTTACTGTCAATATTTGCATATACAGCCTTAAATTTAATATTATCTTTCAGAATAGCTTTTTTATTGGATAAAATGGGTGCAAAGGCCAAGTATACTAAAGTTTTTATATCTCACCTCGGAGGGATGATCGTCGGAGATGTCACGCCTGGGAGAAGCGGGTATTTGTTAACGGCAAAAATATTGGACAAATTTACAGGATGTGGAACTAAAAAAAGTTTGGCAGCAATTATCGCACCACAAGGAATTGAGTTTGTGCTTAAAGCGGTTGGTGCCTTAGTTGCCATAGTATATTTAATTACAAAGGTTAGCTTAAGTGCAGAGTTCTACTATGCTTTCATATTAGCAATATCAATCGTTTTTTGTGGTGGAGCAGCATTTCTAATACTTTCATGGAGTAAGGAAGAGAAAAGCAAGAATTTGATGGAGAAAATACCATACATAAAAAATTTTAGTGGCTTATTAGTTGAATTCAAGGAAAGTAGCATAAAAATTAGAAAATACTTGTTTCAAATTATTGTTTTATACATAATTGGTTGGCTCGTTTCCGGATTGCAGTGGTACTTTATTGGCAAAGCTGTAGGTATAAATCTAAGCTTCATAGATTTCTTTCTCTTACACCCCTTAATATCAACGTTAACGTTCATTCCAATAACCCCAGCAGGTTTGGGCTTAATGGAATCTGGCTCAGTCTTAGTTTTCTACCTCTTAAGCATAGAACCATCAACGGCCATTGTTTTTTCAGTCTTAGCCAGACTTAGCAATATAATTGGTGACACTCCTGGGTTGCTCGTATTTATCAAAAAGTTAGTTGACTGATGTAGAAGGATTTTTATATTGTCAAATTAACATATTAGTATGGTTATAGGCGTGACGATGATTAACGTGATGCCGGGAAGTGAAAAAGCAACTTACGTTGAAATTAAGAAGATGAAAAACGTTAGGGACATATACCACGTTTTTGGTGAATTTGATTTTGTAGTTATTATCGAAGCGGGCAGTCTTTCGGAATTGAATAAGACTGTAGATGAAATAAGATCAATCGAATCGGTCATTAAAACTCAGACTGTTGTTGGAGCTGAGATATGATTGCAGAGGAACTAGCAAAGAAGCAAAAAGAAATAAGCATAGCTGAGTTTTTCGAAAAAAACAAGCATATTTTAGGCTATTCAAATCCTGCAAGAAGTTTAATAACTTGCGTTAAAGAAGCCGTTGACAATGCCTTAGATGCTTGCGAAGATGCTGGAATTCTACCAGACATACTTGTTAAAATAAGGAGAGTTGAAAAAAATGTTTATCGAATAACCATTGAAGACAATGGACCAGGAATTATTAAGGAGCAAATACCAAAAGTTTTTGGAAAACTACTCTACGGCTCGAGATTTCATGTAATAAGACAGAGTCGTGGACAGCAAGGTATTGGAATTTCCTCAGCCGTTTTATATGCTCAGCTTACTACTGGTAAGCCGGCAGAGATTACATCAAAAATTGCAAATTCCAAAGCTTACAAACTTTCAATTTTTATAAATACAAAAAATAATGAGCCTGAAGTTATTAGCGAGGAAGAAGTGGAATGGTACATGCCATCTGGGACAAAAATTGAGCTTGAAATAGTTGGGAGTTATACAAAAGAGAAAAAACAGAGCGTTTATGAATATTTGAAAGAAACATCAGTCGCCAATCCGCATGCCAAAATAACGTTTGTTGATCCAGATGGAGAAATAGTGGTTTTTGAAAGAATAAGCGAGCAAATTCCAGAAATTCCAAAGGAAATTAAGCCCCATCCTCACGGAATTGAGCTTGGAACGTTGATGAATATGCTAAAAAATACTAAGGCAAAAGATATAAAGTCTTTTTTAAAATCTGAATTCGTAAGAGTTGGGGAAAAAACAGCTGAAGAAGTTTTAAAAAAAGCTGGATTGAAAAATACGATTCCAAAAAAACTTTCACGAGATGAGATTGTAAAGTTATTAAATGCATTCAGGGAAACAAATTTTTTACCACCACCAACTGATTGTTTATCACCAATTGGTGAAGATGCTATAATGAAAAGTTTGATGGCAGAATACAATCCAGAATTCGTATTTGCGTTAACAAGAAAACCAAAGGTTTATTCAGGACATCCCTTTTTGATTGAAGTCGGATTGGCTTATGGAGGGGAAATTAAAGGTGATGACAAAGTTAGCATTCTAAGATTCGCAAATAAAGTTCCTTTGTTGTATCAGCAAAGTGGTTGTGCTCTAACGAGGGCTTGCGAAAATGTCAATTGGAGAAATTATGGGTTAAATCAGAGTAAAAACGAATTACCTTATGGACCTGCAGTAATTCTGATACACTTGGCCTCCACCAACGTTCCGTATACATCAGAGTCTAAGGAAGCAATTGCACCAATTCCAGAAATCATTGACGAAGTTAAATTATCCTTGCAAGAAGTTGGTAGACGGCTTAAGGAGTATATAGGAAAGAAGCAAAAGCTGCAGAAAAAGAAGAAGAAAGAAGAAGTTTTAAACAAAATTCTACCATTACTGGCTAAGAAAGTTTGTGAGGTGTTAGAAAAAGAGCCTTTGGAAATTGAAAAAGTAGTTGCGAGGATTATGGGTTACGTTTTTGTCGAAAGAGAGGTTGTAGAGAGAAATGGGATGTTGGAAGTAACTTTGAGCATTGTAAACCACTCAAAGGCTAAAAAAGAATTTAAAATTTACGAAATTTGTAGTGGAAAAGTTGAAGTTGAGAATGCAAAAATACTGGAATCGAATTACTTAACAATTTTGTGGGATGTAAAAATTAAGGATGGCGAGGAGATAAGATTGAAGTACACGCTTAAAGGAAAAGTGATTAACAAGAAACCACTTGTTGAGGGAATTGACAATGTTTTAGGAGCTGAAATGATGACATGATCGAATTAAATAGAGAAAATTTCAATCAAACAATTTCAAATGGAGTTATATTGGTTGATTTTTATTCAAAGCAATGTAGCAAATGCAAGCTTATTGAGCCAATCTTAAACAATTTAGCTCTCAAATTCAAAATTAAATTTGCAAAAATCGATGTTAGAGAAAATAGAGAGATAGCAAGGAAATATGGAGTTATAAGCCTGCCTGTCTTAATTTTATTTAAAGATGGCAAAGTTTTAGGAAGACTAAAGCCGGAAAGTGGTAAAGAAATTGAAGAATTTATCTCAAAATTCGTCTAGCCTACAAGATCATATATTTCTTTAAGTTTTCAATAACTTTGTTAACATCCTCTATTTCTTCCATATAAGCAACTCTACCTCCTATCAACAATACAATCAAATCGGCATTGTAAATCATTTCCTCAATCCTTTCATGGGTTATAACAGCCACTGATATCTCATTGCTAAGCTCTATTATCTTTTCCTCAATCTTCATTGCCAAATCCTCATACAAGCCTTGAAAGGGTTCGTCTAACAAGAGTAAGGATGGTTTAGATGCAATAGCCCTTGCAAAGACTACTAACTGTCTTTCCCCACCACTTAAAGTCCCCGCTTTCTGCTTTCTCAATCTCTTTAATTCAGGAAAGATATCAAAGATTTCTCCAATATCGACTTTTGAGCCTATTAAGATGTTATCCTCAACACTTAGATTTGGTGCAACTCTCATTTTTTCTGGTGCCATCGTTATGCCCATCTCAAACCTTTTGTATGCTGGATAGTTTGTTATATCCACACCTTTAAATTCTATTCTACCTTCCACTTTAATCAAACCAACAATCGCTTTAAACAAAGTTGACTTTCCACTGCCATTTGGGCCTAAAATTAGGGCAAGATCCTTGTTTTTTAAATTTAAGTTTATTTCATGCAAAATTTTTTTATGATTTATATTTACACCCAAATTTTCAACCTTCAACATGATATCTCCTTATTTTTCCTTCCTTAATCTCAACAAATCCATCCGCAATGTCTCTTAATATCTTAAATCTGTGAGCTGTTATCAACATTCTATAATTCATTCTTTTAAATTCGAGCAACTTCTCTTTAACAACCTTTGCATTTTTCTTATCCAAAGCCGCAAATGGTTCATCCAATAAAATAATTTCCGGCTCAGTTGCTATAACTCTAGCCAGCTCAAGGAGTTTTAGCTCTCCCTGAGACAAAACCTTTGCCTTTGCATTAATTAGATGATCTATGCCCATCATTTTACATATTTTAATCGCTCTCTCCCTTATATTTTCTCCATTTCTAATTAAACACCCAATCATAACGTTTTCTAAAACAGTTAGTCTGTAAAATGGTCTTGGGATCTGAAAAGCATAAACAATTCCAAGTTCAACTCTCTTATTAGCATTCAATCTTGTAATGTCTTTGTCCCTAAATAAAATTTTACCACAACTTGGTTTTTCTAAGCCTGCAATAATTCTAAGCAAAGTTGACTTTCCACTACTATTTGGGCCTACTATTCCTAAAATTCTCTTTTTAAGCTCTAAACTAACATCCTTTAACACCACATTGGAATTGTACGTTTTTGAAACATTTTTAACCACGAGCATTTGAAAACCTCCTAAGTTTTGGCGAAATTATCAAAATTATTGCATACAAAAATAAATGAAACTGGGGTAGTATCGAATTTAGGTATTTTGAGGCGAAAATTAGAATGTAGCTTCCAATGACTGGGACTAAATATCCCCCAGCAAACACAGAAGCGATAAAAGGAAATACAGCATTTTCCACAGAAAAAATGTCAGGATCAACATGTGAGAAATGCAAAGTGTACATCAATCCTGCAAAAGATGCAAAGAGAGAGGAGAACACGCAGTTTAAAACCTTAATTTGTTTAACATTAATGCCTATTGCCAATGCCGCCTCCTCGTCATCTCTAACTGCCATCATTTTCAATCCTAGCTTTGAATTGTGGAGTACTATTAAAAACACAAACGTAACAAAGAGCAAACAAGATGAGAAAAGATAAACTGCTTTTGTAGGCAACATTGGAATTGAAAAACCCTCCTCACCACCATATAGCATGTCACCCTTTATAACTACAAACGGAGCAAATTCCCATAACACTATGCTATATAAAAAAGTTGCAAACACAAATTTGACTCTATCTAAAAAAGATGTAGCATAAAAAATTGTTGCTGATACCATTGCTACGAGCAAAGCTATCAAAGGCATTAAATATAAAGGATATTTAAAAAAGATAGCTATTGCAGCGATGTAAGCTGTCAATCCAAAAGGTAATGTATGCCCAAAACTCGTTCTCCCACAAAGTTTTTCCATTAAAAACCATGAAAGTGTGTAAGTTGCAAAAATTGAAGCCAAGCAGAAAAGCCAGAGGTAGTAAAAATTTAAAAACATCGGTATAACAAGGATGACAATTAAAGCTGCAATTTCCAAAGTTTTTTTACTCATTAGAACCACCCGATTATTTCAGCATATGCTATACTTACAATTGTTAACACCAAGTATTGTTTAAATCCAACAAGCCTAAATTGCGAGGCTATTGCAAGAACAATTATTCCAGAAACCAAAACTCCCCATCCCATCGATGGAAATATGGCTTGAGTTGTGGATGACAAAAATCCCAAAACAGAAGATAAAATACATGCAAGGAGAATGCTTGAAAATTGGTATACATTGATGTTAACACCGTAAATGGTAGCTAACTCAACGTCTTCTTCGACAAACTTTATTTTTATACCATATTTAGACTTATATAATGCATATAAAATTGTTAGAATTGTTATTAGCATAAAAAATTGAACCAATTCCCATTGTGCCATTTTAACGCCTGCAATTTCGTAAACTTTTATTGGAACATCTAAGATTAAAAAATATCCCGTTACATGGGTTAACCTCAAAATCTCCTCAATTAGTATTCCCAAACCAAGACTAACTATTGTTGAGGATAAAACGTCATTGCCTATCTTTTTTAAAAGTACGTAAAGCAAAATACCAAAAATTGAAGAAATGAACAAAAGAATTAAGATGCTTAGCAAATGTAGGCTTAAAAAAAAGTGATATGCTACATAAGCTCCCAAAGCAAAAAAAGACCCATAAGATAAGTTCAAAAATTTTGCTATTTTAAAATTAGAAATTAGACCAATAGTAAATAAAGCTAAAAAAATTCCAGAAAAAAAATTAATAATTAAATAGTTTATTTCCATAAAACATTTGAAGTTCTATATTCTTCAGGATAAATTACTTCAACCTTTCCAACCCATTCGCCGATAACTCCCTTAAGCTTCTCAGAACCCCAGTCTGCTTGATGCAACTCATTAAATTTATAAACTCCACATGCACCCATGAATTCCCCATTTTCCAGAGTTTCTATCAATTTTCCTTCTCCACCTTTTTCTAAAGCTTGTGCAAGGATTAATATTGCATCATAGGTCAAAACTCCCGCATAGTTGTTTGCCTCCTCACCATACAAAGCCTTGTAGTCTTTGAAATACTTTGTAGTAAACTTTGTTTTTTCAGTTTCTTTTAATACAGCTGCCTGAAATGCTGTATAATACGACTCATTTATCGATGCTAACACTTGTGGCAATGCAAGTGTTCCACCAACTGAGTAAACTATTCCTTTACCATTGTTTTGCCTATACGTTTTTAAGAATTTTATAGACAATGGGCCTGGATCACCTAAGATTAAAACGTCTTTATCTCCAACAACTTTTGCAGCCTTTATCGCTGATTCTTCAACATCTTTTGGATTTACTTTTGGATTATAATATTCCTCAGCTTTTAGAGGAATGTCTATTCTCTTCTTTATCTCACTTAGCATTCCTTGATTGAATGTTTTCAATGGACTGTAGCCCTGGAAATAATAAGCCTCAGCATTTGAAATTCTTAAAAATTCTGCTGCCAAAATTCCCCAGTATGTCGTGTTGTAAGCATTTCTGAAAACGTACTTGTTACCATCCTTCACTTTCTTCTCCAATTGACCTGTAGATGCTACGCTTGCAATGTAAACAATTTTTGCTTGATTAGCAGCGTCTGCACAAGCTATTGCCTGCGGACTGCTGTATGCTCCAACAATTGCCACAACATCTTTATTTGCTAAACTCAAGAATGCTGACTTTGCTGTTTCTGGGCTGTCTCCACAATCAGCAAAGATCAGTCTAATTTTATAATTCTTAGCAATTCCCATCTCTTCAACGTGTTTCTCAGCCAACTTTGCTGCATTTTCCATTAAAACTCCCGCATTTGAAAATTTACCAGTTTTTGGGACCAAAACTCCAACTTTAATTTCCTTAACTTCCTTAACCTCAGGTTGTTGAATACATCCTAATACGAAACTAACGACTAAAGTCGTGATTAACAAGATTGCTATCTTCTTCATAACATCACCAATAAGAAAATCTTTTTAATGGAATAAAAATATAACGATTTTGTATGGAGGTTAAATTTGGATTGCAACTTCCCCACAATCCCACAAATCTCATTTTGAAGGCCGCAATATTTGCAGATAAAAACGGATTCAATTCTGTTTTCAGTCCAGACCACTTAGTTGGTGTCGGAATAAAAAATTGGGATGCTTTCGAAGCTTTTACTTTACTTGCCGCAATTTCACAGCACACTAAAAACGTTACTTTAGGAACATGTGTCAGTGATGTTTTGCGAAAGAATCCTGCTGTAGTAGCACAATCGGCTGTAACCTTAGATTGGTTATCGAAAAAAGACGTAATCTTAGGATTAGGAGCAGGAGAAGGGATGAATCTTGTTCCTTATGGAATTTCAACAAAGCTTGTTGTGTCAAAGCTTGAGGAGGGAGCTAATATAGTACGAAAGTTTTTGGATGGAGGTGTTGTAAACTT
The DNA here is from genome assembly GCA_021163065.1 of Archaeoglobaceae archaeon. Taxonomy (GTDB): domain Archaea; phylum Halobacteriota; class Archaeoglobi; order Archaeoglobales; family Archaeoglobaceae; genus B5-G16. The sequence continues at coordinate 11,205 of JAGGXN010000175.1, forward strand.
TAAAGGTAAATTTTTCAGGATGAAAGATGCAATGATACCAAGAGCAAATAAAAAAGTAAAGTTGTGGATTGCTGGAAATCAGAGAAGAACTATGCTTATAACTGCTAAATACGCTGATGGTTGGATTCCGACAGCAAGTATGGGAAGTGAAAGATATAAAGAGGGTTTGAAATTCATAAAAGAGCTATCAAAAAGAGAAATTGAGCCAGCTTTGTTTGCTTACATAGTCGTCGATGAAGACGAAGACAGAGCAAGAAAAACAATTGAATTGCCTGCAAAGCTTATATCCTTACTCTCCCCACTGAGAAAGACATTTTTAGAGAAAGTAGGAATAGATGAAAAGGATTTGCCATTTCCAAATTTGCTCGAATTTACATTTAATGAGAAAAATGTAAAGAAAGTTTTAGAGTTTGCAAACAAAGTACCATTTGACTTGATAGAAGACAGATTTATTTTTGGCAACCCATCCCAAGTTGTCGAAAGGTTGAATGAGTTTGTCAAAGCTGGTGTTAGGCACTTTATTTTAACACCCTTAGTTCAGCACCACAAATATTTGGATGTTGTGAGGCTTATTGCTGAAAGAGTTATTCCACAATTTAGGTGATGCCCTATGAATGTTCCAGAAAAGGTCAAAATAATTGACACTCATGTCCATTTATATCCAAACGAAATAGTCCCAAGATTCTATGCATGGATCGAAAAAAAGCACAAATTAAAAGCTAAAATGCCAATTGAGTGGGAAAAAGCGCTTGAAATGCTAAGAGAGATGGGAGTAAACACTATTTTCAATTTAACACATGCAATAATTCCAGAACATACACAAATACTAAATAAGTGGCAGGGACTTTTAAAAGAGAACTATAAATTCATAACTTTCGGAGCTTTTCATCCTGAAAATGACGATAAATTGCTAATAGAGGCCTTTGAAAATGGTTGGATTGATGGTCTAAAATTACATCCACCGGTGCAAAAATTTAAGCCAAACTCAAAGGAGGCTTTAAGAATTTACGAGTTGCTTGAAGAACTCAATAAGCCTTTGCTAATTCATTCAGGCTGGTTTCCAGATAATAGTTTTGAGTATGCTGACACTGGAATGTACGATGAGTTAATTTTCAATTACTCTTTCCCGGTTATTCTCGCCCACATGTTTTTGGGAAAGACAAAGGAGATAGAAAGATACTTGGATGCGAGAAAAAATGTATTTACCGAAACTTCTAATGCATTGGTAAAGATGGAAGTATTTGATAAGGGAGAAAAAATAGTATGGTATTGTGATGATGTTAAGCGAATAATTGAAGAATTTCCCAATAGAGTTTTTTACGGTAGTGAAATACCGTTAGTCTGGTGGGACCCTAAGGAGACTTTACTTAATTTGCTGAAGTTAGATGTAGATGATAAAATAAAAGAGATGATACTATACAAAAATGCTGAAAAGTTTATTGAGAAATACTTGCGTTAAAAATTTACAAGATGTATAGAATTACAAAATATGCCGCCATAAGAACTAAACCTAAGGGAACTCCATCCTTTGCCCATTCTTTACTCGTTATTCTCAATCTACCAGCAGCAACTATGTTTGGTATATTTCCAGGAATCAGCATTCCTCCAGATATAACCAAACCCATTAAAGCTCCTTTAATTTGCTTTAATGTTAATGCAGGACCAATTTCAGCGGCTGTAAGCGTGGCATTGTCTAAAACAGCTGAAATCATGTTCACCCAATAAAGTATCTCTGGAGGTATTTTAGTGAAGTACCAAACCACAAGGGGTGTAAACCCACCTCCCAGAAGTATTAATGCTGCAACAAATAAATATACTCTTATAGCCCTCAAAATGACAGCTCTAAGGCTCTCTGTATATTCTGGAAGTTCAACATCTTTTTTGGCAACTCCTTTCCCAATCCTAATTGCCCCATAGATCGCTAACAAAACAACTCCCGGTATGATGTAAATGCCAAGCAAATGTAACAGAAATAAGAAATCTGCATGATACGGCTCACCACTCAACTTTGAAATCGCTATCGTAGATAATGGCTCACCAACAGGTGTTAACGCTGCTCCCATTCCTACAGCAAAGCAAGTGATTACTGTCATCTCAACTTTCTTTCGTTTCTCTATTGGAATTGCCGCAACAATTTCAGCAAGTAAAACTGCTGTAACGATAACAGAAAGAATGCTTGAAAACAATCCAAAAATGAGTATAATTACAAACGTAAAAATAGATAGACCAATCTTGTTTTGCAGCTTTATGAGGCTGCTGTAAATTGGTCTGTTGAAGAAATGAATTATTAAGCCAACTACCAAAACAACCTGAAATATTCCGATCGGCAAACCACCTATACTTACGGGTGCAATCAGTGCCTCCTCTATTAAGCTATGACTCCACAAGTTAGAGACCGTAACAGCAAAGATACCCATTATAAGGAAAAAGGGTTCAAGGTTTTCTTCAACTTTCTTGACTCTAAAGGGTAAGATTAAAACCATTAAAAGTATTATGAACAAACCTACAGCAACATGCATTACAGGCTCTTCTGGAACTGTTGGCATTGGATGCATGGTGTAAGTGGTAGCAAGAATATATTAGTTTTTACATTTTTTATTAGCCCCATACAATTAGGGTTTGATGTTATTTTTGCAAATGAATATATGAGCACTCAAAACTTAGAATGTTGATGGCAAAGAGGCAAAGATGATAAACTATCTTAATTTGTGAAATTTTCTAATTCGATTCCATTCTTTTAAATTCTTAATATTTAATAAATTAGTATTTAAAGTATTTTTTACAATACAGAAAATTTCATATTTAATTTCTCAACAACTAAAGAATTATGATAATTCTTAAAGATAAATAATGGAAAATTATTTATTGGTTGATGCACAATTAGCGACATGTTGGGAGTTGAGGGAAAAAACATTTTGGAAGTTAGCGGTAATGAAATAAACAAAATTTGGATAAAGCATTACGATAAAGGAGTTAGAGAACATGTTGACTATCCTGAAATACCTCTTTTTGCCTTATTGGAAAACTCGGCTAAAAATTATCCGAATAAAATTGCAGTAGATTTCTTGGGAAAGAAAATAAGTTATGATGAGCTGAACAAAATGAGTAACAAAGTTTCAAGTTTTTTGAAAATTGAAGGTATTAGCAAAGGAGATAAAGTTATACTCGTTTTACCCAACACCCCCCATTA
>JAGGXN010000225.1 GCA_021163065.1 Archaeoglobaceae archaeon
AAATTTTTCTTCTTCAAAGCTCATATCTAAGTATTGTCCTTCACAAATATTTACGCAAACTTTAGATAGCAATTCTACAGCCTTAACCAAGTTTTTAGCCTCAACTTCACACTTTGTTAAGATTTCAAAAGCCTCAGCAAAAAGTGTGTCTCCAGCCAGTATTGCTGTCGGTTCGTCAAAAAGCTTATGAACGGTAGGAACCCCCCTCCTATACTCGTCCCTATCCATTATGTCATCGTGAATCAATGTAAAGTTGTGTATCGTTTCTATAGCTACTGCTGCTGGCAGAATTTTCGTCCAATCCTTTCCTAACGCTTCTGTAGAAATTAAAACTAAGACCGGTCTTAATCTCTTACCACCGGCATTAATCAAATGTCTTGTAGCTTTATACAATCCTTCGGGGCTTTTTATTGGTAAGTATTTTTTAATAGCTTCATTGACTACTTCAGCCCTCTTAGCTACCTCACTCTTTACATCTAACATTACCTACACCTTGAAAATTTGTCTATTTCAATCTTCCTAAAATTCAACCATTCTTTAAACTCTCCCTTTACAAATAGAGGTATTTTCCTTAACATCTCGACTTCTTTGCACTCTGTCAAAAACATCGCTACTTTGAATCCCTTAGTGAAATAATCTATTTTCTCCTTTACTTTCTCACTTGATTCAACAGCAGCTTTTAGAAATGGCAATGCTGCACTTCCAATTTCTGCACCCAAAGCGATTGCTTTTGCCAAATCCAAACCACTCCTCAAACCTCCTGTTGCTATTGTTGGTAAAACATCAAAGCATTCGGCAATGCAGAAAGCAGTTGGAATCCCCCAGTCCCAGAAATCTATCCCAACGTTTTTTGATACAACGTCTTTGGCTCTGTAAACTTCAACCCCGCTCCAACTCGTTCCCCCTTTTCCACCAACATCTATTGCATCAACTCCAGCTTCTTTAAGTTTAATTGCCACATCCCTGCTTATTCCTGCTCCAGTTTCCTTTGCTATGACAGGAATCTTTATCTCATCGCAAATTTCTTTTAAAGCATTAAAGCAACCTTTTGCTTTTACATCACCCTCTGGCTGTATTACTTCTTGTAGAAAGTTCAGATGAATTGCAATTGCATCAGCATCTATCATCTCTATGGCTTTCTCAGCATACTCGACACCATACTTCAAAATTTGTGGCAAGCCAATGTTTGCGTAAAGAAACGCTTTAGGGGCGTATTCTCTAACAATTGTAAACGTGTCAACAACATCTTCATTCTCAATTGCCGCCCTTTGACTTCCAACACCCATGCCAATCTTAGCTTCCTCAACTGCAATGGCAAGATTCCTATTTATCTCCTTAGTTTCCGGGTGTCCTCCAGTCATTGAGGCTATTAAAAATGGAATAGACAGCTTTTTACCAAAAAAATTTACTGTTGTATTTATTTCATTAAAATCTACCTCAGGAATTGCATTATGGATTAACATGACGTCTTCCAGTCCTGTATAGCTTGACTCAACTTCTTTTTCCAAACAAATTCTAACATGTTCAATTTTTCTGTTTGATGTAACATCCCTCATGCTACCCCTCTATTACAACCTTCGTCCCAACATCTTTGCCATTTAAAAACATCTTTATATTTTCATAAGAACCTTTAAATACGTAAGCTCTTGCATTTTTTAGCTTCATCAAGCTTAAAATCTTACCTCTCATACCTCCAGTCACGTCTGACTTTAACTTTGCATCACCAATTTTTTTCAGAATCTCATCAACATTCGAGCTGTTTATCTCCTCAACAATCTTGTTGTTGAAATAAATGCCCTCAACATCGGTTGCAAAGCCTATTCTTTTAACTTTTAATTGCTCAGCAAATTCGATAACGATTCTATCTCCAGACAAAACTTCAAATTTTGAAGTCTTAGCATTGTAAACAAAGTCTCCATGCGTAATTGGAATAAAACCTTTACTAATCAGCTTAAGAATAAAATCTACATCGAAAACAAGTTTTTTATCGATTTTAAAGCTTGAAAATGGATGAATAGGATACGGAATAGCATTGTGTTTCAACAAACTTGAGCAGATTATTTCATTCAATTTTTTGCATGCGATATGCGTTTCAACAATGCCTTTTAGGTTTTCAACCTCCTTAAGATTGTATTTTTCAACGTAAGGATGCCCGAATGAGCCTGCACCATGTACCAAAATTAAGTTTCTTGATGACGAGATCGCCTCACAAAACTCGTTAATAACCTCAAGTTTCGCTACGTTAAACACACCTTTGCTTTTGTCAGTAATCAAAGCTCCACCAATTTTTAAAATGCTTAACTCATTCCTCAAGTCTTACACCCTCCCTCTCAGGTTTAACAATGAAAGAATTTTCGAAATTTGCACTTTTAACATTACCGAATGCTATTACACATCCTCCTCCACCAGCTCCAGTTAATTTTGCTGCAATTCCTTGTTTACAAAGATTTTCAACTATAGAATCTATCTTTCTGTTACTAACTCCAATTGCCTTAAGTAAACACTGATTTAAAAATGCAAGCTCCGAAATCTTTTCATTTTCAATTTTTTCATCAAACATCTTGGCAGCCCTTAGTGTTATTCCGTCAATTGCATCAAAAATTGAATCTACAATTTCGGGATATTTGTTTCTCAATTCAGCCACTTTCTTAACCATATCAGCTGTTATTGATTTTTCTTTGGTATCTATAACCAAGATTTCAAATTCTTTGAAATTCAACTTTTTTCTTTCAGGAATTAGCCAAATTCCGCCAAAGGTTGAGATGAACGGGTCAGTTCCACTTCCTATGCTTTGAACGTCAATCTCAACCTTTTTTGCTAATTCGTATATTTCCTCATTTGTCAAATTAGTTTCAAATTCTGCATCCAATGCCTTTAAAACGGAGACTGTTACTGCTGCGGAGCTTCCTAAGCCCGATGCAATTGGTATTTCACTCTCTATCTTTATTTCTACACCGTTTATCGGTTTTACTTTGATAAAATTTTTTATCGCACAGCTAATCCAGGGATGGACTTCAAAATCAAGAGATGTAACTCCCAAGGGAGAGATGATCCTAAAATTTGAACTTTTTTTAGCCTCAGCGTAACATCTAAGATTTACAGCCGTAACTAATGCATGTTTTTTGTAAACTACAGCATGCTCTCCAAACAAAATAATTTTTGCTGGAGCTGAAGCTTTCATTGAAATTTGTTTAAACCAATATATATAAGGATGTTGTGCTAAAAGTTTTTAAGCAGTTTCAAATACACATATATAAGCCGGGGTTGCAGAGGGGTACTGCGCGGGCCTGGAGTTGCATACAGAAAGCTCGTGCCCGAAAGGGCGCGTGGGTTCGAATCCCACCCCCGGCGCTCATTTCTTTAATTTAAAAAGTTAAAATAAAAGTCAAAATAACAATAAACTATTTTTAATACGGTAATAGTATTTGAGTTAAAGCTTTAGGTCAAAATCGAGAAGGGTTTGTGTTAGAATGTGTTAGCATGAATCCAAAGAAAATTGAGAAATGGATTGTTTATTACACCAACAAGGAGAGGAAGAAAAGAAAACGAAAAACTTTGAAATCTGAAAAACATCTAACGAAAGCTGCAAGAAAGTATGCTAAATATATGCTTAAAAAGAATAAATTGGGACATTATGTAGACGGCAAGACTCCATGGCAAAGGGCCATGAAATACGGTTATCCAACCTCTTATGTTGGAGAGAACTGTATGCTTTATTATACTAAAAAAGGAACACCGGAGAAGATCGTTGCTAAAAATATGGTAAAACTTTGGATGAAAAGCCCGGGACATAAAGGGAATATTTTAAGGTCAAAGTACAAGCACATCGGTGTTGGTGTAGCATTGAGATGGAATGGGAGAAATAATCGGTATGTAATCTATGCTTCTCAAAAATTTGGTCGTGCAAGTAGATTAGATTATTTCTTTAAGAGGCATAAAATATTGGCTAAAATACTTGGCTAAACTTCATCAATTGTTCCTATTTCTCTTCTAAATCAAAATCAGCTAATTTAATTAAAATCTAAACTTGTATGTCAGTTTATAGCCTGATAATGTTGATTGTGACATTATTTCTATTAGGTAAAAAACGTAACAAATTTAATAACTTGCAAGAAAACTTTGGCAATGGAAATCTCACCAAGATGTCCAGCTTGTTTATTGAACAGGGTTTACTTGGAAAGTAAGATGGCAACAGAAAATGAGGAAAAAATATTTAATGCTGTAAGAGTATCAATTGAAATTTTAAATGAAGAGTATCCAAAGAGAAAAATAAATGCGCACATAGCTACTAAGATGCATAGGAAAGTGTATGAAGTACTTGGCGTCGAAGATCCTTACAAGGCCGTTAAAGATAAAGCAAATCAAGTAGCGTTAAAGTTTTTGAAACTAATCAACGAATTCGTGAAAAAGCAGGAAGATGTTTTTAAAGCCTCTGCAATTGCTTCAATAATTGCAAATACATTTGATTATGGTGTTATGGGGCACAGAGTTGCTGAAGATGATTTTATGGTTTTTTTTGAAAAGCAGTATTCGAGAGGTTTAGCTATAGACGATCTCAATGAAATAAGGG
>JAGGXN010000077.1 GCA_021163065.1 Archaeoglobaceae archaeon
CTCATCCAAACCAATAACATATCAGTACAACGGCAAAACCTTCACCAGTTATTTGGGCAACTACTGGAGCGATTATAAAGGCTTTGATAGCAATAACGATGGAATCGGAGACGAGCCCTACGTGATAAACTGGTATAATAAGGACAACTATCCGTTGACAACGTATTTCCAGAACCTGCTGGTTAGATAGTTTTATTTTTATTATTTTATTATTTTTAGTGTAGGTTGATCTTAAGTTGATCCTTTTTGTTAATTTAATTTTAGAAGGTAAATCTACTGGCTTTCACAAAGAAATAAAATAATTTTTGCAAGACCCAATCAATTATAGTCAAACTTTATTTGAAAAGTATTTAAACAGTTACCGCTATTTTACAAAAAGGTGTTATCAATGGTTAAAAATAAAGCATATTTAAATTTAATAACAACTGCAATTTTGTTAGCTTTCTCAATCGCTACTGCCAAGGCCCAAATTGCAGTTACTAAAGTTGAATTAAATCCAAATACACTTTTAGTTGGTGATGTTGCTGAGTGCAAAGTGACTCTTTATAATCCAGATTTTAATAGTGTTAAAATTTTATCAGTCAAGCTTGACCCTTCATACGGTTTATCGGTTGAACCGAAGTTCATAAGTGTTGGACAAATACCAAAGCAATCTTACTACAACCTTGTTTTTTACATTACTGCAGAAAGGAGTGGATTGCATACAGTCGAGATGAAAGTTGATACAAACAATGGCTCTATAACTCAAATGATAAACGTAATTGTGGAGGATAGATTGCCAAGAGTTGTCATAAACTCCCCAATAAGGTTGAATGAAGTAAATGAAATTAATTTGGAAATTTCAAGCCCTATAAAGATTGAAAAAGTCGTTGTTGAGCCAATGTTTGAAGCTGAGCAGAAATGTTTGTTTTTTGATACAGTTGACTTTACGGCAAAAGCCAAAATTAAATTTTACGGAAAGATTCAAAATTACAAATTTAAGATTTCGTTTTACAATGGTCAGAATTTGCATACTCTCATTCAAGAAGTTAAACCAATATTTATCGAATCTAAGGGTTTATTTGTGAACATTTCTTTGGATTCAAATGTATATCTTTACGATGTAATTCCGATAAAAGTAACATTATCCAACCTTAGGGAAGATGGCATTTATGAAATTACAGCCATCGTAAATTCATCTAATGGCATTGTTTTTGGAAATATAAAAATACCCAAGCTCGATTCTATGCAAGACAAAACATCAATCGTTTATTACTCTCCAAACAAAAGTGGTTTAGACGAGATAAAGATAAAAATAACCTACAAAGATGAAATTGGAAATGTTTACTATTTGGAGGAAAAGAAAAAAGTGGAAGTATTAAATGAGACAACAGTAGCTATTACAAATTTAGATGTTAACACTAAAAATGGTGTTACGATTTCTGGAGACGTTAGCAACAATGGAAGAAGTGAGATTTCAAACGTATATGCAATTGTATCTTTAGAGAGTGTTTCAAAGGATTATTTCATTGGAAGCATTGATCCATCTGACTTCCAAAGTTTTAGCATCTCTTTAAACGGTAATGGGAGTAAAGCATTAGTCAAAGTCCTTTGGACAAACAAGGTTGGGAAAAATTTTGAAGTTGTTAAAGAAGTGAAGGTTAAAAGAGTGATATTAAAAGAAGAAAGGCCACCATTGTGGATCGTAGCAATTGTAGTTTTAATTGTAGTGTCCTTTGTAGCAATATCTATCTACAACTACAGAAAAAAGTGATTGAAGGATGATAAAGCTTGTAGATGTTGTTAAAGTTTACAAAACTCAATTTTATGAAGTCTATGCATTAAATGGGGTTAACATAGAGATAAAAAAGGGGGAGTTTGTTGCAATAATGGGGCCATCTGGAAGTGGAAAATCGACTTTGTTAAACATGATCGGCTGCTTAGATAAACCTACAAAAGGCGAGGTAATCATAGATGGCATAGAAACCTCAAAGTTAAACGATAAGCAGCTAACAGAGTTAAGAAGGGATAAAATCGGTTTTATCTTCCAGCAATACAACCTTATTCCAACGCTTACAGCCTTAGAAAACGTTGAATTGCCAATGATTTTTAAAGGAATTAGAAAAGAAGACAGGGAAAGTAGAGCAAAAAAGTTACTCAAACTTGTTAGAATTGAGGAAGTCGCAGATAGAAAGCCAATGGAGTTAAGTGGAGGGCAGCAACAAAGGGTTGCAATAGCAAGGGCTTTAGCAAACAACCCGTCAATCTTGCTTTGCGATGAGCCCACTGGAAACTTAGATACAAAAAGCGGGGAAGCAGTTATGAAAATAATTAAGGAGTTAAATGAGAAAGAGAATGTAACAGTGGTTCTTGTAACCCACGATTTATCCCTATCTAAGTATGCTGACAGAACAATCAAAATAAGAGATGGTGTTGTAGATGTATCTTGAACTTGCAAAGAGGAATCTTGAAAGAACAAAGGTTAGGAGTGCACTTGCAGTAGTGGGTATTGTAATAGGAGTAATGGCAATTGCATCCATAGGAATTTTTGGAGAAAGTTTAAAGGCAAGTGTCTTGGAAAACTTCAAAGATTTGGCAAATGAAGTAATTGTAACTCCAGCTTACTCAAAAGGCTACACCGAGATAGATAAAAATGACATAACAAAGCTTAAAAAAACAAGCTATGCTGAATGCGTAATTCCAGTCAAAGTTGACCAACTTATTGTCAGCTATAAAAAAAGCAAATTATACAACACAATATATGGAATGGATGAAAAAGATGTCGAAAGACTTTTTGATGTAAAGGATGGCAGCATTAAGCTTAAAGGTAGCTGTGTAATTGGATATAAGATAGCTAAAGATAAAAATTTAAGAATTGGATACAAGATAAGAATTGGCGATAAAGAATTTAGAATAGCTGGGATTCTGAAAGATGCAGGGCAAAGATTTGATATAAACCCCGACTTTGCAATATTTTTATCAACAAAAGATTTTGAGAAAATTTCAGATAAGGGATATAAAATGGTTATCGTCAAAGTTGGCAACTTAGAGAATGTAAACTTGCTTAAAGAGTTTATTGACAAGTCCATAAATGCTAGAAAGCAAAAAGTCAACGTTTTTGAGCTTAAAATTATAATAGACAGAATTAACGATGTATTCTCCAAAATAAATACATTTCTAATGGCTATTGCAGCAGTCTCTCTGCTTGTTGCAGGTGTAAGTATTTTAAACATCATGCTAATGTCAACCATCGAAAGAACAAAGGAAATAGGCATTATGAGGGCCATTGGTGCGTATAGACAAACGATTTTAAAGATATTTTTACTTGAAGCTTTGATATTGGGTGTTGTTGGAAGCAGTATTGGTAGCATTTTAAGCATCTTAGGTGGATATGTGATAGACATGCTAGTCTTGGGGAGTGCAAAATACGTTTTAGCCCCATCTACAGCTTTATACGTAGCTGAAGGATTTTTCGTAGGTATTACTACTGCCGTCTTAAGTGGACTTTACCCTGCATGGAAAGCGTCAAAGTTTGAGCCCATAGAGGCTTTAAGGTACGAGTAATTTTTTATTTGAATCCTTCAATAAAGGCTCTAACATTTTTCCCCAAAACATTATGGTTGTAACCTCCTTCCAAAACAGCAAATCTTCTCCCATCACATCTACTTTCAGCATATTCCTTAATTATCTTTCCAATTTCTGTGTAGTCTTCTGTTTCAAGCATACCACCCCAATCTTGCTTATGCCTATCAAAACCTGCAGAAACGGCGATGATGTCATAGTCTTCGCGATACAGAAATTCATCTATGCCTTCAACATCTTTCATGTGGTGATAGGCAACGTTATCATCTTTTTTGAAAGTGTTAAAGGTTCCATCACCAAAATGTAAGTCGAAGTCAACTATTACAGCTTTTTGAATAAGTCTATCTCTCATTAACTTTCTAACAGCTATTGCAACGTTATTGAAGTAACAAAATCCCCAACAATTGTCTGGGCTTGCATGATGCCCAGGAGGTCTAATTGCAGCGAATGCTGGATTGTTAAATGAGATCTTCGCAGCTTTAATAGCACCACCAGCAGCTAACATTGCAATTTCATAAACTTTTTGCATACTTTTAACGTATTCATAATGAGCCAAAGTATGAACAAGCAAAACGTCTTCCTCATTAGCCATTTCTGCCTCGACAAAATCGTAATCTGTTAATTCAGAAACTATTGCCTCCATTCTTCCAGATTCTGCAGCTGGATCCATTGCATAAACTTCATAAAACCTCGGATGGAACACAATTTTTACACTCATAAAAATAGTGAGGCGAGAGCGTTTAAAATAGTTTTACAATTTTATAAACTCACATGGGTTGTTAGGCTAGTTGTTAGATTACAAGTTTTCATAAACTTACACTAAAACTTACACTAAAGCTTTGATTATAGAAACTTTCACAGTATTATATTTTCATAAAAAATTTAAAGAAAAATTAATAGGGCTAGTAGCTCCACTCAACTACTTGTATATACGGTATCTTCTCGAATTCCCACTCGTCCTTCTCAGCGTTGTATCTACTGACGACAAAGACCTTCCAGTTCTCATCGTCAAGATCTGGATAATCTGCTCTATAGTAGTAGCCAGGCCATCTTGTTTCTTGTCTGAAGAGCAAGTGTCTAACATGGGCCTCAGCAGTCCAGACTCTGTGAACGAGTTCCCAGCATCTCTGCAACTCATGTAAATCTCTTGCAGCTAATGCATCCAAGTCCTCTTTGAGGAATTGTAACAACTCTAAAGCCCTTTTAAGCATTACCTCATTTGTTGTGTAGAAGGTTGCAATACCACCAGCATACTCGTCCATCAACTTCTGCAATCTAACTAAACCCTGCCATGGGAAGAAGAAGTTCGGGTTGATCGTGTCATCTACTGATGTGTTCTTGTACTGCTCATATCTAACCATTGGTGCATAGATCTTTTCTTTCAATTCTTTAACCTTTGCTTCATCAATTGCCGTTTCTGGCTTTTGTTCAACAATGTATTTCACTGCTGCCTTACCTGCAAGTCTTCCTTCTGTGAATGAACCACTTGAGAACTTATGCGGATTAGCTCCTGCAACATCTCCAACTGCAAACAATCCCTTGACTGTGGTCATTCTGTTGTAAACCAATGGAAATGTCTTCTTGTATTCTTCAGGCATCAAGTCTTCTGGTCCGCAAACCCAAGCACCAGCACAGCCTGAGTGTGAACCCATAATGTACGGTTCTGCAAGAGCAGCCTCTGATGGGCTTTCTTGTGGGTCGATGTTCTGGCATGCCCAGAGCAATGCCTGACTTACTGTCATGTCGAGGAAGTCTTCGAAAGCTTCATCGTAAATCTTCTTAGCTTTCTTTGGATCTCCACCTGCCAACTCTGCCATAGCTTCATGTGTAGCCATGTAGATGGGGCCTAAACCCTCTTTAACGTCGAGTAACGCTTGGTGGTTCCTCAATGGTGTTGGTGTTGGAGCTGCTAGACCATATGGTTTATATTTCTCAAGCTCAGCTGCTCTTGTTTCAATATATGCTTCACCTTTGTAGTTAACAGCTTTACACTTGAAGAACAAGAACCAAGCACCAACTGGCCCGTAACCATCCTTGAATCTGAACGGAATGAATCTATGCTCCATCTGCGTCATCTTCGCTCCAGCCCAAACTGCCATCGCATAACCACTTCCAGTATCAAAGATTGCATACCAAGTTCTTCCAGCAGCTTCTCCAACGCTTCTTGGTCTGAATAGCAATGTTGCACCACCAGTTGAAAGGATTACTGCTTTAGCCTTAAACACATAAAACTTTGGTTCTCTAACGCTAAAACCAACTGCTCCAGCAACTCTGTTTGGATCATTCTTGTCCATTAACAAGTGTGTGATCATTACTCTTTCATAGAAGTTTCCTTCACCCAAAGCTGTCTTTGCAGCCTCAGCAATAATCGGCTTGTATGACTCGCCATGAATCATTATCTGCCACTGCCCCTCTCTAACATACTTACCATCTTCTGTCTTCCAAATTGGCAACCCCCATTTCTCAAAGAGATGCACTGTCCCGTCGACATGTCTCGCATAGTCTGCAACCAAGTCTTCTCTTGCAACACCCATCATATCAAGGGTTACGTATCTGACGTAATCTTCAAGCTTGTTTTGAATTTCTGATCTTGCACTGTTTATATCGAGATACGTGTTTATAGCAGACAAACCTTGAGCAACAGCTCCACTTCTCTCAATTGCAGCCTTCTCAACCAATGTAACTTTCAAGCCAGCAGCTTTTGCCCAGTAAGCTGCCTCATATGCTGCACCGCAGCCTGAAAAACCACCACCGATAATCAAGATGTCCGTTTCAACCTCTACAGTCTCAACATCATCAGGCTTATACAATTCATGTTTTTTCGGATAGTAAACCATTTTTTAACACCTCCTTATTGCTTCAATTTAACTTCTGGTAATGGACCGTCAAGAATGTCAGGTTCTCCTGCTAACAGTTGCGTATTCAATCCATCCAAGTTTGGTTCTGGGAAGCCCTCAAATGGCTGAATTGAGCCCTCTGGGGTTGTTCTAATTGGGAATTTAAATCTCAACACCTTTCCATTTCTATATTTCACAGTCCACATAATCGCATCAGTACCTCTGAGTGGTATAACTGAGCCGCCCAATGGGCTATAGTCAAGATAACCTCTACACTCAATTGCCTGCTGTGGGCACATTTTAACACAGCTATAGCATTCCCAGCACATGTCAGGCTCTCTGTTATAAGCTTTCATTGCCTCTCTGTCCAAAACCATCAGGTCGTTGGGACAAATGTACTCGCAAGCTGTCCTCTCCAACGCTTTACATCCATCACACTTTTCCGGGTTTACCCAACTTGGCATATCCTTTCCACCTCCTAAACCTCAAACTTATCCAACTTCTCGATTTCAACATTTTTCTTCCAAACACCAAAACTTTTAAAAATTTAAAAATTTTACTTTTTTGTTTAACCTTTCAGAAATTCTTCAATTACTTCAGGGCCAGTTGATTTCTTCGCTATAGCAATTTCGAATATTTTATCTTTAACGTCTCTTGGCAACAATTCAATCGTTCTTGTTGTTGATGCGTCAAACTTTGCTGAAGGGTACTTCTTAAGGATTTCGTCCTTTTGTTCTTCAGTACACTTTATTTGTATTCTTTTCATTCCTGCCAAAACTTCTTCTGCCATGTCTGCCAATCCCGCTTCCTTAAGTTTTTCGTATCTCTCCTCATTAATCCAGATGTTTATGCCTATGTCAGCAGCCATAATACCACCCCTCAAGCTTTACCAACTTCCATTTTCTCTAATGTAAAGATTGGTTGCCTTTCCGCCAAGTATTTCTCTGTAACGAATGGTGATCCAAATCCATACTTTTCAGCACATTCCATAACCGTATCGAATACCTCTGGTCTTAATATGAGCCTCGTTGGTTTTACTCCGTCCATTATAATGCTCCTAATCAATGTACCACTAAACTTTTGTCTCTCCTTAGTATGACCACAAAGGGCTGAACACGTAACCTCTGCACAGACTGGGCAATACCACCATTCCAAAACAAACACAGGTTTAATTCTTAAATCGTCCTTAACTTGTTTTAGCAAGTGGTGCGCTGCGTAAGTATCGTAGTAATCTCCAACTCCTGCATGATCTCTACCAAACATATGATGAGTACATCCAAGGTTCGTTCTCAATGCTGCATGGAAAATAGCCTCTCTTGGCCCAGCATATCTCATGTCCCAGAGTGTAAACGTGACCATATGTACGTCAGGTCTGAAATATCCTGCCTCATTCAACTTGTTGTGAGCAAGTAAGATTGCTTCATCGATATAATCTCCAACTCTCTTCTCACCAATTATACAGTTAACGAGCACACCCGTCCTCAATTCATCAACCATAAGATCTTCATTTGCTGCAAACCATGCACCCTTCATCAGCCATTCGTGACCAGTATGTGGAACGTTTCTTGTTTGGTGTGCAACCATATGCTCCCAACCTTTCTCTTTCTTGGCATCTATGTGCTGCTTCGGAGTTTTCCAGAACGACTTGTATGGTTCATTAAATTTTGGCTCATTAACAAGTGTAATCTTTCCTGCCAAGAATTTATCTTCACACTCCATTGTTCTTCTAACACCGGGATGTTTGGTTTCGGTAGTACCATAAACTGCTTGACAAACAGTTAATTTATCACAATCATAGATTTCCTCTACATCCATTATTGCCAAAGGCGCATCCATATAAGTTAGCAATATTGAGTCTCCTTCCTTGATCTCCAACTCTTTCAACTTCTCTGCTTTCATGTCGAAAAGTATGGGTATACTCCAGACAGTACCATCACTTAGCCTCATTTCAGTGCATACTGTGTTAACGTCCTCCCACGTCATAAATCCCTCAAGAGGTGTAAAGAATCCATAGGAAAGGCTTATAGCCTCATGTGCTATCTGTCTTCTTACTGGAACCTGTGTTAAGCCTTGAATTGCATCCTTTGCTTTATCCTTCTCCAATACTCTTTCAACAATAGGTTTTCCGCCATGTCCAATATAATCACTCATAATACTTTCCTCCTTAAGTTAATGTTGTAATTTAATCAACAATCTTATATAAGCGTTTCGAAATATTTTTAATAATTAAACACTAACAAAATTTGGATGTCTAAAAGAAAGTATGTGTTATTAACCCAACGAATCCGCAATAAAAAGTTTTTGTCGATTATTATGTAAAAAATGGATTAAATAAATAATAATATTCTTTGGTTTTCTAAATTTTTGAAATACATTTCAAAATTACTATTTTAAAATTATTAATAAGGTTAAATTCTATGAGTATTGGCAATTCAATAAAAAATATTGATTCAAATTCTTTTTCTAAACTCGGCTTGCAATTTTAAAACACTTGCAAGACCTATTAAATTGTCCTTAGATAACGTGCCATCTGCAATTTCTTTTAAAGCTTTCTTAGCATTAAAAGCTATCCCCAACCCAGCATTTTTTAGCATTATTCTATCATTGGCTCCATCTCCAACAGCAACAATGTTCTCTTTGCTTATACCCTCCTTTTTTGCTAATTCTTCAATTATTCTGGCTTTTTCTTCAGCATTTATTATTCTACCCTTAATCCTTCCCGTAAGCTTACCATCTTTTATCTCTAATTCATTACCGAAAGCGTAATCAAAACCCAACTCTTTTTTTATTTTCTCTGTAAAATATGTAAAACCACCACTTATCAAGGCTGTTTTGTATCCTGCACTCTTCAAACTTTGAATCAACTCCTTAGCTCCAGGTGTAAGTTTTACCTCACTATAAATTTTCTCAAGAACTTTAACGGGTAAGCCCTTTAACAATTTAACCCTCTCTTTTAAAGCTTCGTCAAAGTTTATCTCTCCATTCATTGCCATCTTTGTAATTTTCTTCACTTCATCCCCCACTCCAGCAGCCCTTGCAATTTCATCGATAATTTCAGCATCAACTATTGTTGAATCCATATCGAAAACGATCAGCCTTTTGTCTCTTTTAAAAACTGAGTAAGGCTGTATAACGATATCTAAACCAAAACTTTCTACTTCCTCTTTTAATTGCTTTTTAACATTCTCCAAGTTTGTCCCTCTGATATCAATTAAAAATTCTATTGATATTAAGTTGTCTCTCGCCGTTAAAGAAGTCTTTTCAATATTTATCCCATGCTCATATAAAATCTTTGTAATATCTCTGACTATTCCAACTCTATCTCTGCCCAAAACTGTTACTACATACAACTCCTTTTTTGGAGTTTCTTGCCTGTTAAAAGGAGATAAATGGACTTCTACGCCAATCTCCTTACCTCTTTCCTTTAGTTCTCTTTCCAATTCGCTGATAGATATTTTGCAATTTTCTACATCTCCGACAATAAACATAGCAAATAAGCCTTGTAAGACATTTTGCTCAATATCTACTATGTTAA
The DNA here is from genome assembly GCA_021163065.1 of Archaeoglobaceae archaeon. Taxonomy (GTDB): domain Archaea; phylum Halobacteriota; class Archaeoglobi; order Archaeoglobales; family Archaeoglobaceae; genus B5-G16. The sequence continues at coordinate 9,934 of JAGGXN010000077.1, forward strand.
CGTTGTTCTTAGCTAAGACTTCCGATATTTTATAAACTATTCCTGGTTTATCTATGCCATAAACGGACAAAGCTACTAGTTTCACAAACTAAAGTTTGCAACAAGGTTATTTAAAATTTGGTTTTTAAAAAGACCATTAAAGATTTAAATCATTTTTAACAAAACGTACTGATGTCAAGGTTTAAGCATTTAATTTCTATAGACGATTTAGATAAAGAAGACATACTGTTTATACTTAAAAAAGCTGAAAGTTTCGAAAGCATTGCAAGGGGTGAGATAAATTCAAAGATGCTTGAAGGAAAAATACTTGCAAATCTATTCTTTGAACCATCAACAAGAACGAGGATGTCCTTTGAAGTTGCAATGAAAAGGCTGGGCGGAGATGTAATAAACATGACTGCCCAAGAGGCAAGTAGCATTGCTAAAGGTGAGACACTTGCAGACACAATAAAAGTTGTATCAAAATATGCGGATGTCATAGTTTTAAGACATCCACTAGAGGGAGCAGCGAGATTTGCTGCTGAGAATTCTGAAGTACCAATAATAAATGGTGGTGATGGTGCTGGGCAGCACCCAACTCAGACATTGTTGGATTTATATACAATAATGAAAGAATCGAGCTTGGATGGGATCAAAATAGCGCTGATGGGAGATTTAAAGTATTCCAGAACTGTACATTCCTTGATTAGGGCTTTAACGTTATTTAATACAAAAATTTATTTAATAAGTCCAGATACCTTAAGACTGCCAGAAGAATTCCTTGAAGGATTGAAAAATGTTGAAATTGCCGAATTAGATGATGTTATAAATGAAATAGACGTTTTGTACGTTACAAGAATTCAGAAGGAGAGATTCCCAGATGAAGAAGAATACAAAAAAGTTGCTGGTAGTTACAAAATAGATTCGGAGTTGTTAAAAAAAGCTAAAGAAAATCTAATAATAATGCACCCATTGCCGAGGATTGATGAAATAGACGTTTCAGTTGATAAAACAAGACATGCAAAATACTTTGACCAGGCATTTTATGGTGTGCCAATAAGGATGGCAATCCTTAGTGAAGTTTTAAACGGGGTGATAGCGTGAAGCAATTAACAATTAGTAAAATTAAAGAGGGGACAGTCATAGACCATATAAACGCTGGAAAGGCTTTGCTTGTTTTAAAAATTCTTGGAATTCATTCAAACAGCACTGAAACCGTATCAATGGCAATGAACGTGCCGAGTAAAAAGATGGGTAAGAAAGACATAGTCAAAGTCGAGGGGAAGTTTATAAATGAAGAACAGCTAAATAAAATTGCTTTAATAGCCCCAAATGCAACAATAAATCTGATTAAAGACTATGAAATTCAAAAAAAGTTTAAAGTTGTTTTACCTGAGTTTATTGAGGGCATAATAAAATGCCCAAACAGAAATTGCATATCAAATAGCGATGAACCGATAACTTCAAAATTTCGCGTTTGGTTCGATAAAAATGTTGTAGCTCAATGTTACTACTGCAGAAGAAAAGTAAAGGAAATTTCAGAATACATTTATTAAATTTTTCAATCTATTTTATCAATTTTCACTCTCCATAACGAATTTACAATTGTTGCAATTTTTGGATTTTTAAAGCCTTTCAAAAGTCTAAAGTCCCTTGGATAACCTATGAATGGGTCTATGCACCCATTTTCTGCATCTGCAACCCATATCTTAATGTTTGCAGCTTTGATTTTCTCAGAATACTTTTTGAAGAATTTTATGAATGGACCTGGATCTTTTTCTGTTAGCGTTACAATTACATATTCTCCATCGTACTTTTTGGCAAATTTTATGTGGAAATCCAAATCTTCGGCTATGTCATCGATTAACGAATAGAAAACTGCATATTTGTATTTACCATTAGAATACTCCCTAACAATGCCATCTTTAATAGAATATCCGTTAAAAAACTCTTTTAAAATTTTATCAATTTTATCAATTGCATTCAAAAAACGATTGGAAATTACATATTCTCTATAAGCATCCTCAAATTTTTCTTTTGTTGGCTTAGATGTGTGGAGATGACAAAAGCATACGTTTCCAATCTCAACTTTTTCAGAAAAGTGAATACAGCTCAACGATGTCGGACATTCAATATAGCTATCTACAATTTCCTGAATTAACTTGCGATCTAAGCTTAAGGCATCTTCCAACTTAGATTTGAACACTGCTCTAATCGCTTTTCGTGCTAACTCTTCACAAGTTACAACTTCCCTTTCATTCAACATTTTTGAGAGTGTCTTTATTATCTCATTCATCAATTGGTAAAACAAAGACACAACTATATTAGTTTGTGGGTTATAATTCGTAAATTCACAAAAATAAAAACAAAATTAAAAACTGAAGCTATTCTGTTACGACCTGATAGGATTGTAGCAAAACTTCAGCATTCAATTTTCCATGCACGTAAGTTTTGCCAGTAGAAATGTCATTCACCGCTATTTGGGCTGGTGCAAACAAATTGGGATCTATCTTGTAGAAATCATAATTTGCAGCTTTAAAGATTTCGTAGAACGGCTTTCCATAATCTCTCGACGTACTGGAAGGCACGTTCTTCAGAATTTCATCATACTTTTTAACAGTTAAGAAGACGCTACCATAGTACATCATGCTATCATTTGTTGAACCCATTGCCTTTAGATCGTTTTCAAGAATTGGCGAAATTGGACATTTACCAGCTCCACTAATAATCAACTTTGGATCGTAACCAATTTCAGACATCTTGTAAATTGCAGTTTCGACTATTCTGCCCGAGATTTGAACGGATCCAACAAGTGAGGCTGTAGGAGCAACAACTGCATACGTATCTTCAACATCCACATCGCACTCCTTAGCGATGAATTCCATAACTTTCTCATCTGGCAACTTGCTTGCTTCTAAGGCTATAACTGCATAATCTGCATCATCTTCATATTCTATCTGCTCATAAGTCTTTTTCGGCTTTAAAGCCAAGGCTCTTGCAGGTCCAGAACCCATTGCAAAGTATTTATCCACCTGGACCGCCCAACCAGCTTTTTGGCTACCCAAACAAGCAATTGCTGGATGATCAGTGTATTCTGTAACAAATGCGAAGGGTATGTCGTTTACGTAGTCTACAATTACATCAACACTAGCCAATCCACCCATACAAATTTGTGTGTACATTATTCCAGCATCATAGCTTCCAGGAACCTCTACACCACAGTCAATAACCGTTGCACCGTTTTCAAGCTTTTTTGATTGTATTCTTAGCTCTTCTTCATAATCCAACATATCTTCGACAATATCCAAAGCCAGTTCGTTAACACTCAACATATTCCCACCTTGGTAATAGAGGATATTAGGTAGTACTTTAATATTTTGATTTTAAATTATGCAAATCAATTTTTCAATTTTTTAAGGCCATTATGCATTATGTATGTAGATACATAACGAAAAGAACAAGCATTAAATAGTTTATAAACGAAAATTCGAGAAAAATTATTGGTGAAAAGTATGATAGAGGTAGAAGTAATTTCGGGTAGAACACTTGATCAAGGGGCTACTGTTGAGGAAAAACTTACTGATGAATACTTCAAAGCCGTAAACTATTGTGAATTGAATGAAGAAGATTACAATACATTGGGCTTAGCCGAGGGTGATAGAGTTAAAGTTAAAACAGAATTTGGCGAAGTCGTAGTTTTTGCCAAAAAATCAGACGAACTGCCGAAAGGCGTAGCTTTTATTCCAATGGGCCCATACGCAAATCAAATAATTGACCCTTCAACTGACAGCACAGGAATGCCTCAATATAAAGGTATTAAAGCAACAATAGAAAAAACAGATGAGAAAGTGTTGAGTGTTAAAGAGCTTTTAGAGGTGATATAATGGCCCAGAAAGTAATCTGCACTTTTTGCGGGAGTGTTTGTGACGATGTAGAATTTGATGTTGAAGAGTTTAAGCCAAAAAAGTTCTGTAAGCTTGGTAGGAGTAAATTTTCAAAGAAAGAAAGAATTAAGGCGCCAATGATAGATGGAAAGGAAGTAAGTTACGAAGAGGCTATACAAAAAGCTGCAGAAATTCTTGTTAACGCTAAGAAACCGTTACTTTATGGTTGGGCCTCAACCGCCAATGAAGCCATAAGATTGGGCGTTATTTTAACAGAAAAAGTTAGAGGTGTTTACGATCAATGTGCAAGTGTTTGCCACGCTCCAGGAACTTTAGCAGTTATTGAAGAGGGGATTCCTGGAGCATCACTTGGAGCAATAAAGAATAGGGCTGATTTGGTAATATTCTGGGGTAGTAATCCAATGGAAGCTCATCCACGACATCCTTTAAGATATTCGATGTCAGCAAAGGGACTTTTGATTAAAGGAAGAAATGATAGAAAGGTTGTTGTAGTTGATGTAAGAAAGACTAAAACGGCCAAGAAAGCTGACGTTTTTGTCCAGATTAAGCCAGGGTATGATTATCCAGTAATATCTGCATTGAGAGCTTTGATTAAAGGTGAAGACATAGATGTTGATGAGGTTGGAGGCGTAAGCAAGGAGCAATTGAAGGAATTAGCAGAGATGATGAAAAATGCAAAGTATGGTGTAATATTCTATGGATTAGGTGTAACACAATCAAGGGGCAGGGATAGAAACATTGAGAATGCTGTAAAATTAATTCAATTGTTAAACAGATATACAAGATTTGTAATTTGGCCCATGAGAGGGCATTACAACGTTGTCGGTTCTGGAGAAGTTCCAGCTTGGGAAGTTGGATATCAATACGCTATCGATTTTAGTAGGGGCTATCCAAGATTTAGCCCAGCAGAATTTTCAGCAAATGAAGTTTTGCAAAGAGAAGATTGTGATGCTGCATTGGTTATTGCTGCAGATCCTGTTGCGCACTTTCCAAAAGAATCGGTGAAGCATTTGAAGAAAATACCTGTTATTCAAATTGATCCGTTCCCTAACATGACAACGTTGGTTGCTAATGTTGTAATTCCATCAGCAGTTTATGGATTAGAAGCTGAGGGAACAGCATACAGAATGGATGGAATTCCATTGAGAGTTAAGAAGGTTATAGATACAGAATACTGGAGCGATGAGAAAATTTTAGAGGAGTTACTTAAGAAGGTTGTTGAGTTGAGGGGTGAGTAAAATGCATCACATGCTTCACATTAAAAATGGAATTGTTATAGATCCGAAAAATGGAATTAAAGCTGAAAAAATGGATATATTCGTTAAAGAAGGAAAAATAGTCGAGGAATCTGAAATTGATAAGTCACAATGCAAGGTTATAGATGCTTCAAACAAACTCGTTGTTGCCGGCGGCGTTGATATGCATGCACACATTGCTGGAAGTAAAATAAACACGGGCAGAACTATGAGACCTGAAGAGATGAGAATGGTAAGGCAAATAGCAAACAAGTTTAGAGCCACTGTTGGTAGAGTTTTGCTTACATCTCCAGCTATAGGCTATGAATATGCTAAGATGGGATACACAACATCATTTGAAGCTGCACAACCGCCAATAGGTGCATTGCATACACATGAAGAGTTAGATGCAATTCCAATGGTTGACAAAGCTGCCTTACCAGTATTTGGAAATTGGCACTTCGTTCTTAAATATGTGGCTGAAAAAGATATAGAGAAGCTTAAGACATTTATTGCATGGGCTATTGAAAGAACAAAAGGATTTGGTGTTAAAGTTGTAAATCCAGGAGGCGTTGAAGCTTGGATGTATGGTAAGAATTGTAGAAACTTAGACGATGAAGTTCCAAACTTTGGAATTACGCCAAGAGAAATAATAACTTCGTTGATTAAAGCTACTGAAGAGCTAAATTTATGCCATTCTGTGCATTTGCATTGCAACAACCTTGGCAATCCTGGCAACTTTGAAACAACAATTGAGACAATGAAGTTAGCCAACGGCTTTAGCAATGACAAAAGGCAGGTTTTACATGTTACACATGTACAATTCAACGCTTATGCTGGAAGCTCTTGGAGAGATGTTGGAAGTGGTGCAGCTGAGATTGCTAAATATGTCAACAGCGTTGATAACATCACAATAGACATGGGTGCAGCAATATTTGGACACGCTACAGCCATGACTGGAGATGCACCTTTCCAGTTTACTTTGCACAAATTACTCAATGCAAGATGGAGCAACAAGGATTCTGAAATTGAGGGTGGAGCTGGTATTGTTCCACTAATGTACTTGCCAAAGAATCCCGTCCATGCTTTACAGTGGGCTATTGGATTGGAGTTGGGATTGCTCATTGACTCAGACAAAGTTGTGCTAACAACGGACTTTCCAAATGGTGGGCCATTTACAGAGTACCCATACGTTATGGCAATGCTAATGAGCAAGAAGATGAGAGAGAAAGAGTTAGAAAAGGTTAGCCCATTTGTGCAGAAAGCTGCCAATCTACCATCAATAGAAACTGAGAAAAGCTTAGAAGAGGTTATACACATGACGAGAGACTTACCAGCAAGAATCTTAGGATTGGAGAACAAGGGACACCTTGGTGTTGGGGCTGATGCAGACATCGCTATCTATAACTTAAATCCAAATGAAATTGATGCATCTAATGACTATGAGCTAATAAATAAAGCATTTAGAAATGCGTTGTACACAATAAAGGGTGGAACTATAATTGTCAAGGATGGACAGCTCGTTGAAGAAGTATGGGGTACAACTTACTGGGTTGATGCTACAAAGAATGTTGACATGAAAGCAATAGAGGATGATCTAAACGAATACTTCGATCTCTACTATTCTATTGAAAAAGAAAACTATGGCGTTGAAGAGGCTTGGATTAAAAATCCAACTCGTTTGGTTATGGGGTGATGTAAATGCTCATCATAAAGCCAAAGGTTGATTTTGTTGTAAGCGTAGAAGCTGAGATTACGCCAGACATAGCTGATGACTTGGAGAAGGCAAAGAACTTCGAAGTTTACTATGGTAAAGACAAGGTTAAGCTTGAAGATTTGTTTGAGATAACAAAAGAAGGAGATGACAAAAAGCTTGTATTAGATGGAGACTTTAGCAAAGTAAAATGGATTGGATGCAGAATGGAGGATGGCGAAATCGTTGTTAAAGGCAATGTAGGAGCTAACTGCGGAGCATACATGAAAGGTGGTAAGATAATCATCGAAGGTAATGCTGACGACTGGCTTGGAGCAGAGATGAGCGGTGGAGAGATAATCGTTAAAGGAAATGCAAAGAACTGCATTGGATGTGCTTATTATGGCGATATGCAGGGAATGAAGGGTGGCAAGATAACGATTGAGGGCAATGCTATTAATTACATCGGTGAAAAAATGGCTGGAGGTGAAATAGAGATTAAAGGAAATGCTGGCGACTTCATAGGCACAGAAATGACCAATGGGCTAATAGTTATACACGGAGACTGCGGATTTGTTGGTGGTGATATGAAAGGTGGCGAGATAAGGATTGGTGGGAAATTCGAATTAATGCCAACGTTCAAGAAAAGCGAAGAGGGATTTGTTGGCGACATAAATGTCGGAGGTAAAGGAGTTGTAAAAACCCTTTAATTTTTTATTAATTATACTTCAGTTTTGATTTTTGATTAGTTTTTGTCGAGCATATAGTTTTTACTTGTTTACCCGCTAACATCTGTGTAAATCTTTTAATGTATCTTCTAATTATTTTCTTGAATATTCAATAGCCTTAACCGGACAGGCATCTTTACACCTATTACACAAATAACATTCTTGTTTCAAGTCGCCTCTGCCCGCCTCGTTTGTCGGACAAATTCTTTCACATTTTTTACAGTCAATACAGCTATCGTTTCGCTGTAATTTGAATACGCTTTTAATGGAAGCTAAAGATAGTAGCATACCGTATGGACAGAAAAACCGACAAAACGGCCTATAAATAAAAATGGATACTATCAACAGCGTTAGAAAGACGTAGAAAAATGGCGACATGATATTTAGATGGAAGAAATCACGAAACCCAAGATATGTAAGAATTCCTATTGAAAAGACAAAACTAAGGAAGAGGAATATAACAAAAAAGAGCGAATGAACAGTAATAGGTAGAGTTTTGTTTGTAATTTTCAGTTTCTTTATCGGCGTATAATAAATTAATTCCTGTATTGCTCCGATGGGACAAAGATAACCACAGAAGATCCTGCCAAACACAAACGTCAGAATGATGAACAACAAGAAACCTACGATTGCAATCTGGCTCTGAATCCCATGTCCTATTTTGCCGAGAATAAGCAATTGAAATTGGTTTGGAAACATCGGTGCAAAGACAAGGAATCCCATGATCGTTGATATAGTAATGAAAAGATATCCAACTTTCTTGTTGAATTTATCTTTATAGAACAAATAGACCAGAATGAAAAAGCTGACTATTGCATAAATCATTCCAGTCACTTTTGGTACGGCTTCGACAACCATCTTAAACACCTCCTGATGATTTGATATTTTTTCCATCCTCACTCCATTCAACCACTTTTTCAATAAAGATGCCCATAATTACAATAAAAATGATGGTCAGAGTCAATCGTGATAGCATAAACCAAATTCCAAGAAATTGAAGCTCTACCAACTCCTGTGGTATTTTTATGCATGCCCACGCTGAAAGAAAAACAACAATGTTAGATATTTTAGCACCTTTTTTGAGTAAGGAAGCTGCCATAGGAAAGGCAACGTAAAGAGGACCTGTTGGTAGTGCACCAAGAATTATAGCAAGGAAAATACCCTTTATTCCAGATGCTTTTCCAAGATATTTTATGACTGTTTCTTTCGACACAAACACTGCAAAAAGACCTAATATTACCATAACAGCAGGAAGTATCAATGCCATTTCAATGAAATAATCCCACAATGTATTGATTACCGGCTCTTTTCTATCTGGAAAAATTGATAGAAGAACTACGGCGATTATCAAAATTATCCCCAACAAGATCCAATCTCGTTTCATCCCTCTTTTCTGTTTTTCTTTTAAGTTCTTCATAAGACTGCTCCCATAATCAAGGCAATGACGATTGCAATGACAAAGCTTATTCCATTGCGAAGAGTTGCCATCTTCTTTCCGAGCTCTTTTATCTCTATAGGTAGTGTGATTGTCCCAATCATAGTTAATGTGGTTATAAAAGCAGTTACCGCACTAACTGATGCACCATCCTCAAGGAGAGAAGCAGCTAAAGGGAATGATAACAAAGCCGGAATATGTAATATTGCTCCAACAACTCCTACAAGTAATATGCCTGTCATTCCAGATTGCTCGCCTACAAATCTTGATATTTGACTAGCTGGAACAAATCCAAGAAGTAAACCAATAATGATTAAAATTACGAAAACCATGGGAAGCATTCTAATGAAAGATTTTCCAGCAATTTTGAGCGACTTTGTTGCTTTTTCCCTATCTTTAGCAAATGCTATCAAAAGACTGGCGGCAGCTATAACATTGATAATAATTGCAGTAACATTCATTTAGTCACCTAACAAATCGATTACGATTTTTTTCATTTTTAATTTCCATACTTTTTCTGGTGCTCCGCCTCCCTCTTCGATGTAATCGGCAACCTCTATTATGCCAGCATTCTTAAGTTCGGAGAGATGATAATACAATCCCGATTTCGTTATTTGTTCTCCTTTTTTAAGCAAATACTCATAGATTTCTTTTGTACTTTTGTTACCTTCACCAATATATTCAATTATTAGCCATCTGGTTGGAAAACGAAGAGCTTTAACAAAATTACGAAGTCGAAGCCATTTTGGAGGTGCATTGTCTGGCGGTTTGCAGGGAATACCTTCGCACATACTTTCACCATAATGTTATAACAATACACTGAAATATTATTGCGATATATAAGACTTTCGTCATTACAATTTAAATAATGAGTCTGTTTAGAATCTATTCAGCATGTTAATATTATAGGTATTCAATAAACAATTAATATTTTTTAGCGATTGTATATTAAAACACCCTTATCAAAAATTTAAATTAGGTTGTAGAGACTTAGATGGACATAATGAAGCTCCTTATAGCATCAGACATTCATTCCTCCTTTCAACAATTTGAAAGGATTTTGGATAGTGAGAGCGATGTAGACTATGTTGTAATAACCGGAGATCTAACGGATTTTATAGCATTACACATACAAAAAATTGATGAAATTCTAAATTCAAGAGGATTAAAAGCACTGGTTGTTCATGGTAACTGTGATCCGCCTGAGTCAATAGATTACATCGAAAAATCGTCAAATATGACTAATTTGCATGCTAAAAGCATTAAAATTGGTAAATACACCTTTCACGGTCTGGGTGGTTCAAACTATACACCATTCTTCACACCATCCGAATACAGCGAAGATGAATTGAGAAGTTTTACAAAAAATTTTAGGTATGGGGAGAAAAACATACTTATTTCGCATTGTCCACCATACGGAATTCTCGATTTAACGTATTCAGGCATCCATGCTGGATGTGTTGCTGTTAAAGAAATAATAAACAAATTCGACGTAATTTTTTGCGGACACATTCATGAGTCTGCAGGAGTGTATGCTGATGAGTCAAGGATAATTTTAAATCCCGGATCGGCCTTATCTGGTAGATACGCTTTGTTTAATTTAGACTGCCTTCAATATGAGTTGAAAAAGGTAAAGTAGTTGTGGTCTTTATACGCAAAAATTTATAATCCTTTCTACAAAGCCTTAATTCCATGAAAGTACTAGTATCAGACCCGATATCTGATGAGGCAATTAAGGCAATGAAGGATGCAGGTTTGAAAGTTGACGTTAAAACTGGCTTGAGCGAAGATGAATTAATAAAGATCATTCCAAATTACGATGCAATCGTTGTCAGAAGTCAGACTAAGGTTACCAGTAATGTCATTGAGGCTGCAAAAAACCTAAAAATTATTGGCCGAGCCGGAGTTGGCGTAGACAATATTGATGTAAATGCTGCAACACAAAAAGGTATCGTTGTTGTTAACGCTCCTGGCGGAAATACAGTTTCTACTGCAGAACTAACGGTAGGAATGATTCTTGCTGCTGCAAGAAGAATTCCTCAGGCTTGTAAGAGCGTTAAAGAAGGCAAATGGGAAAGAAAGAAATTTGTTGGAATGGAACTTAGAGGTAAAACCATAGGCATAATTGGACTAGGTAGAGTAGGATACGAAGTGGCAAAGAGAATGAGAGCTTTTGAAATGAACATCCTAGCTTACGATCCGTACATAAGCGAGGAAAAAGCTCAAGCTGTTGGGGCTAAACTTGTCGAATTAGATGAATTGCTAAAAAATTCTGACATTGTAACAATCCATGTTCCAAAAACGAAAGAAACTGTGAAGCTCATCTCGCATAAAGAAATAGAGATGATGAAAGACGGAGCTTACCTAATCAATTGCGCTAGAGGTGGAATTGTTGATGAAGATGCATTGTATAAGGCTTTAACAAATGGGAAGATAGCGTTTGCAGCCTTAGATGTTTATGAGAAAGAGCCTCCAGAAAACAATCCATTAATAAAGCTCGATAATGTTATCACTACTCCGCATATAGGTGCGTCAACAAAGGAGGCTCAAATAAGTGTTGGCATGACAATTGCTGAGGAAATAATAAACATGCATAAAGGCTTGCCAGTCAGAAATGCTGTAAATCTGCCATCAATCGATCCTGCTGAATATGAACATATGATGCCTTATTTAACCCTAGCTGAAAAGATGGGTAAAATTGCTTGTGTAAGGCTGAACAAAAAATTCAAGCATGTAAAAGTTACGTATCGCGGTAAGATAGCTGAGAAAAACACAGAATTTCTAACAAGGGCTTTACTTAAAGGATTACTTGAGCCAATACTTGGAGAAAACATAAACCACGTTTCAGCAATTCCAATTGCAAAAGATAGGGGAATTGTTGTTGAGGAGAGTAAAACCGAGAACGTTGAGCATTACGAAAGCTTGTTAGAAATTAACATTGCAGATGGAAAGGGCATATACATAGCGGGCACTTGCTTTGGAAAGGAATACAGAATAGTGAAAATAGACTTGTATAAAGTTGATTTTATTCCAGAAGGGCACTACGTTATTTCAATGCATGAAGATAAGCCTGGTGTTATTGGCAGAGTTGGAACGCTGTTTGGGCAGTATAACATAAACATTGCGGGAATGCTTGTAGGAAGGCATGGTGACAAGCCTGGGGGAGTACAACTAATGCTTTTGCTCGTAGATGATCCGCCAAGCGAGGAGGTTTTAAATAAAATGACAAGATTGGATGGAATAATTGATGCAACTTACGTTTATTTGTAATTATAGAAATTGCCCTTAAATAACTTTTTTAACTTTTCAATCGGGTTGGTTGCGGAATAAAACAAATGTGTAATACACTTGCAGTCAGAGCAACCAAATCCCTTTATTTTTTCAAAATGTTGCGATAAAACATTAGATAAATCACATTCTTCAATGTCAAACAGCAACGCATCCAAAACTTTTGAGTTGACACTTAAGTAGTCAATGTGCCACCTAAGCTTTTTCTCAGTTTTAAAATGCCTCTCAATCCTTTTTATACTATTTTTTGCACTTCCAACATACATGTAGTATCCTTCTTTGAATTTAATGTTACCTAAGCTTCCAATTTTGATTTTTTTATCTTCATCAAGCTTTAATATTAAAATATAGCTGACCATACCAATCTAAAGCAATTTTAAAAAATAATTTTAACCCTAAACAATATTGTTAATAATTGTTAATATTTAATTACCCATTTCTTTATCCATGGATATATCTGGAAAATTACACACCTGTCATCGTAAAAATGAACATACCTTACATAAATCCAAGCCTTTTGCTCTCTCTTTGGTTCACACTTTTTGGCTTTATCAGATTCCATTCGTGATACTACTTCTCTATACTCTATGGGAGTCGGAAATGACATAAATCACAAGGCTATCACTTCAACTACCCCATCTTTCTTTTTCCTAACAATCATATCTTCATCAATTTCCTTGATTTCGCCTTCCTTTAGTTCTATGACTTCCGCTGGAGTAATCTTCTCAAGCATAATTATTACTTCTCTAACACTCTTCTTTAGCTCTGGGTGTTTATCTGCCAATATATCTATTTCAATGAGTTTCTTAAGTTCGTCCTTACTTATATCCTCTCCCCTCGCTATCTTGCCTCTTAGCATCTCCAACAATCTCTCTGCTTCATTAAGTCGTTCAGATTCCCACAAAGATGTTGGAAGTGGTGGCTTGCTTTTTAAAAGATTATCATGTATCCATTTTTCAAGATAGTATCTCTTCCTTCTTTCCTCTAGCAATTCAGTATAAGTTTCTTCAACCTCTCTTTCTAACCATCTTTTTTCTTCTTCAAGTTGATCCACCCTATCTTCAAGCCAGTTAACTTTGTCTCTCAAGAATTCTACTTCCTCTACTTTCCATTCTTCTCTTAAACGTTTTTTTGGTAAAGGTTCAATCACTTTTCTTCACCTCCTGATATTTCCTCTAATATTTTTAGAATTTTTTCTGAGTTCTTAATAATTTCTTCTAACATATCTCTCATGAAAGCGATATTGTTTTCACGAATCGGTTTATCTTTATATTTTTCTAAGCA
>JAGGXN010000127.1 GCA_021163065.1 Archaeoglobaceae archaeon
GTATCCTCCCCACTCTCGGGGTTGAGCCCCGAGCTTTCAGGGAGGACTTACCGGGCCGGCTACGGACGCTTTAGGCCCAATAAAAGTGGCCGCCACTCGGGCCGCCGGTATTACCGCGGCGGCTGCCACCGGCCTTGCCCGGCCCTTGCTGTCGGGTGCTGTTTAGGCACCCGGACAGCCCGCGCAATGCACGGGCACTCTGGCTGACCTCGTCGCGGTTTCCCGCATTGCGAAGTTTTCGCGCCTGCTGCGCCCCGTAGGGCCTGGACCCTTGTCTCAGGGTCCATCTCCGGGCTCCCACTCCCATGGCCCGTACGGATCTTCGGCTTGGTGGGCCGTTACCCCACCAACTACCTAATCCGCCGCAGACCCATCCTCGGGCGCTAGCGCTTTCGGTGATAGGACATTCCAGTACCTATCACCTATGGGGTATTAGCCCCAGTTTCCCGGGGTTATCCCCCACCCGAGGGTAGGTTGTCCACGTGTTACTGAGCCGTTCGCCGGTGCTTGCATCCCCGAAGGGACACAAGCCCCTGGACTAGCATGGCTTAGTCTCAGCCAGATAGCAGCGGCCTCTGGCAGGATCAACCAGAATTGGCGGGGGGAAGTAAATACGTCCCCTCGTCCACCGATTTACTCTGTCGGTAAGCCCACATCAGACCGCAAAATTTTGCGGTCCTCCCTATTTATACCGTGGGGAGGAACGTTTCTCCTCATCACGGGCTTATGCCCTTTCGGAGACTTTGCCGGACCCACGGTTTTAGGCAAACTTATATTGGAACTTTGTGATTTATAAGCCTTTTGCTGAATTATACTTCAACTAAATCTCAAGCTCCTAGTAACGTATCTTGCACTTAATACTGTATTTAAGCCTTTTGATAAACAAAATCAAAAAACAATTAAATAACCACAGCTAAATAAGATGTAAAAAACAAAGGTAGGATGATCAAAATGCTTGAGAGAATTTTAAAAGACATTCAAAATCCTATTAGAATAACTATAAGCAAGAATAACCTAACTAAAGAATTTATAAAATTAATTAAAAAACTAAATAAAATTAACAAAAAAATAGAGTATTTTATTGATGAATCAGACGAATTCTCAAGGATTGAATGTAATGATTCAAAAATAATATACCAAGCGTTGCCAATAAATTTGGAGGAATTTGCCAGTCTGATCAAGATTATTTCAAATAAAGAAACATCATTAAAAAGAGTTAAAGAAATTAAAATGCTATCTGGCAATCTAATCGTATTTGTATCTCCATTTTGTCCTCATTGTAGCAAAATTATAAAAAAAGCTGTCGAATTTGCAATTGTAAATCCAAAAATAACTGTAAAAATTGTAGATGCCATCCAATTTAAAGAACTAAGCAAAGAATTCAACATCGTTTCTGTACCAACTTTAATTATAAATGAAAAAACAAAATTGAGTGGAGAAATACACGAAAATGATATAATAGATGCATTAAAAGAGGACAAATATTACGAGTACAAAATTGGATACTATGCATACATGCTAAAAGAGGGATACGCAGACGAGCTAAAAAAAGACATTAAAACGAAATCAGATGTCAAGATAATTGGGGATCTACTCACTCATCCAATGCTGAAGGTAAGAATTGGAGCCATGGTTTTACTTGAAAAGATATACGAAGATGATCCAGAATTAGTTGAAAAAGCAAAGGTAAAAATTAGAGAATTACTAAAACATGGAGATTCCAGAGTTAAGGAAGATTCTGCATTAATACTTGGTAAAATTGGAGATGAATCAGACATTAAACTACTAAAAGAGTTGCTTACAAACGAGAACAAAGATGTTAGAGATTCAGCAATCGAGGCGATTGAAGAAATTGAGAAAAGAATAAAAGAAAGATGAATTGGTGAAAAAAATGGAAGTTTTAATAGACTCAATTAGAGCAAGTTACCACGTTGTTGGAGAGAAATCTTTACTTTTATGCCCACCACATCCATTAATGGGTGGGAACAGATTTGATGTGCGCCTTGAAAGAATTGCCAACGAAGCAAGAAAGATTGGGTTTTCAACGATGTCTTTTGATTACAAATCTAACTTCAGAAATGGAATTGGGGAGGTAGAAGATGCACGAGTTTGTGTTAGATACCTAAAAGAAAGACATAATTTTGTTGCAATCTTAGGATACTCTTTTGGAAGTGTTGTCGCATCAAATGTAGCTGATGAATGTGATGCAGCAATCTACTTGTCTCCAATTCCAAAGATAGACAAGATAAGCTTTAAAGATTGTAGTATCCCAAAGCTTTTCATAATTGCAACAAAAGATCAAATAGTTGCAATTGAGGATTCAAGAAAGATAGTTAAAACGGCATCTGATCCAAAAAAAGTTGTTGAATTGCAAACAGATCATTTTTACTTTGGCTTGTTTGACGAAATGGCAAAAAGTGTTGTAAACTTTCTCACTGAATTTCTGTGAGCAAAAAGATTAAAGAAAATACCAATAACAAATAATCAATCACCTCTATATAGAATCCCTACTACTTCCTCAGGCAATCCTACTTCCCTAATTTTGTCTTCAACAATCTTTTTGCTAAATTCAAATTCAAAGAAACTTATATCAGTCGTTTTTGTATCTATTACTGAAAAAACAGGTTTATTGCCTCTATAACTAAATCCAGCACTTCCAACACAAACAACCTTGCCGTATTTTGTCTCGGCTATAAACGGCTCTTTACTACTAACCGCAATTAAATCATACTTTAATGGTGAAGTATACTGCTCATAATATGATGTAGACTTCTTTGGTAAAATTTCACCATTTACAGGATTAAACGGATCCCCGTATACAAATAAAAATTTGTTGTTACCAAAATTTTCAACCAAGAAAGCAGGAACTTCGTTTCTAAGCCAACTTCTAAGCTCACTCAATTCTTTCCAATTCCAGTTGATAACATCAACTAAAAACTTTGGAAGCTCTTCATCAAGCTCAATCTCATTCCATCTCGCAATCAAGTGATCGTATTTACCTCTAACAGCATGAATGTTTTCACTATTTTTAACCAACTCCACAACTTTCTTAGGATATGGAAAATAACCAAGTAAGCCCAAAATATAAACCTTATCAATCTTTCTACCCTCTTCTTTTAATTTTTCAATTTCAGAAATGGCATTAACTAATGCTGGCAAATTTCCATGAACGTTTGATAATACAGCTATCTGCATATACCTAACTTTAAAAATCAAGATATAAAAGCTTTATTTTTAGATATTAATCGTTTTAATAAATTTTAGTTGCAAAATAAATAAAAATCATAGCCCTAAGCAAAATTGATTTAAGCCAAATAAACAAATTAACAATCTACAATGATATCCAAAATCCTGCTAAACGCTTTGCAAGAAGCTGGAATTGAAAAGCTAAGTGAGATGCAGTTGTTAGCAGCTAAAAAGATACTCAAAGGCAAAAATTTATTAATAATAGCACCAACTGGTTCTGGAAAAACGGAGGCTGCAATAGTTCCAGTTCTCCAAAAGATACTGCTAAACAATTACGAAGGTGTTTCTATGCTTTACATAACACCACTTAGAGCTTTGAATAGAGATATGCTTAGAAGGCTGGAGAAATTAGCAAAAAAATTGGGATTGAGCATTGCAGTAAGACATGGGGACACAACCAACGTCGAAAGGAGAAAACAATCAATAAAACCACCTCAAATTCTTGTTACAACACCCGAAACTTTTCAGATTCTGTTTTTAGGAAAAAGGCTAAAAAAAGCGCTGAAAAACGTAAAATTTGTGATTATAGATGAAATCCACGAGATTGTCGATAGCGAAAGGGGATCACAATTAAGCATCGCTTTGGAAAGACTAAGAGAAATAGCAAATTTCCAAACAATTGGATTATCTGCGACAATTAAAAACAAAAGAAGCGTTGCTGCATTTTTAGGCAAGAATGTGGATACTATTGAAAGTTATGCAGAAAAAGAATACGATTTCAGAGTTATAAAGCCTGAAGTAACAGAAGAGGATGAAAAACTAGCTCAAGAACTTTTTGTTGATATTGAAATTGCATCAGAATTGAGAAGAATTAAGGAAATTGTAGAACGGCATAACTCCGCATTGATATTTGTAAATACTAGGCAGACTGCTGAGGCTCTGGGATTGAAGCTCAAAAAGATCATGAACGTTGAAGTGCATCATGGCAGCTTATCAAGAGAGTCGAGAGTTGAGAGTGAAGAAAAATTTGCAAAAGGAGAGTTGAAAGCTTTAATTTGCACATCATCTATGGAGCTAGGAATCGACATAGGACATGTGGATGTTGTAATTCAATACAATAGTCCGAGAGAGGTTGTAAGGCTTATTCAGAGAGTCGGTAGGAGCGGTCATAGGCTAAGCAAAAAATCCAAGGGTGTTATTATAGCAGGAAGCTTTGATGAAATTTTAGAATCCTGGATTATAGCAAAAAGAGCTAAAGAGGGTAAAATCGAAGAAACAAGTATGCACTTTTTAAGCTTAGACACCTTAGCAAACCAGATTTCTGCAATAGCATTAGAATATAAAAAAATAGACGCTGAAAAGGTATTTAAAATAATAAAGAGGGCTTATCCATTCAGAACACTCAGCTTTGATGAATTTACTAAAATCTGTGAGTTTTTAAATGAAATAAACATAATTGGTTTTGATGGAGAGAAAATTTTTGCAAAAAGGAAGACAAGAAGATATTTTTACGACAACATATCGATGATTCCAGATGAGAAGAGCTACAAAGTCGTTGATGTTACAACAAATAAAGTCATAGGGATGCTAGATGAAAGTTTTCTGTCAACCTTTAGTGGCGAGATATTCGCAATAAAAGGTGAGCTGTGGAGAGTTATATCAGTAGACGATGTCATTAAAGTTGAACCTGTAAGCAGAGAAGGAGAAATCCCATCATGGGTTGGTGAAGAGATACCAGTACCATTTGATGTTGCCCAAGATGTGGGAATGCTTAGAATGTACATTGCAAGTTTTTTGAGAAAAGGTAATGCAATAAAAATTTTGATGAAAGAGTTCAACACGAATGAAGAGGCTTGTAAAGTTGTTGTTAACGTTATTAAAGAGCAATTAAGCAAGGGGTTCTCGATTCCCACACATTCCCACATAACAATCGAATCTTCTGGAAATGTCACAATAATAAATGCGTGCTTTGGACATAAAGTCAACGAGGCCCTTGGAAGAATCGTAGCTTTGCTTTTATCAGCAAGAAAGGGCAGAAACATTGGCTTAGAGGTAGACCCATACAGAATAAAACTACAACCTGCAAATTCTAAGGAGGTGGAAGAAATTATAAAACAGCTCGATGCTAATTCCATTGAATGGTTAGCTGAAAGGGCCTTAATTGATACAAAGCTCTTGCAGTGGAAAGTGGTTAATGCTGCAAGGAAATTTGGTTTGTTAGCAAAGGATGACGAAATTAGCAGGATAAACCTTAGAAATCTTGTTTTAAAGCTAAGAAACACACCAATATACAGAGAAGCGGTCAGAGAGATTTTCTTGGAAAAGATGGATATCAAAAAGCTGAAAGAGATTGTTGAAAGCCTAAATGAATTTACAATTTCATGCTACAATTCTTTATCACCTATCTCACTGACTTCGAGAGAACATACTTTTGATTTGCTAATGCCATCAAAGCCAACAGCAGCAATAATAGGTGCTTTTAAAAAAAGATTAGAAAATGAAGATTGCATAATTCATTGTCTAAACTGCAACACCACTTTTAGAAGTAAAGTGAAATATGCTGAACCTAAATGCATTAAATGCAAATCAAAATTTGTTGCATGTGTAAATGCTCGAAGAAATGTTAAAGAAATTAGCAAAAAGGAGCTTTATAAGATAGCTAACTTAGTTATGAGTTATGGAATAAACGCAATCTACGCTTTAAACACCTATGGCATCGGTGTTGAAAATGCTGCAAGAATATTATCAAAATACTATCCCGATGAAAAATCTTTCTTTGTAGAATTGCTTGAAGCTGAAAAGAAATACATAAGGACGAGAAAATTTTGGGATAAAAATTAGCTATTTTGTATATCCAAAAAGTTAATAATTGTAATGTGGCATTTCAGCTATGAACATCGTTGGACTTGACATTGGGACTAACTACACAAAAGCTACAAAAGATGGTAGAAACGTCACAGTTTTCCCAAGTATTGTAGTTTATGGGGATGAAAAGGATTGGAGCTTGAAGGAGGAGACCAAAAAAGTTTACATTGGTGAAGAAGCTTTAACAATCGTTCAAAGCTTAGAAAACGTAGAGGTATTAAGACCTCTACACGAAGGTAGGTTAATTCACAGTTCATATCTCGAGCTTGCAAGGTACGCTTTGAACAAGCTAAACGTTAAAGAGAATTTTATCATATCCACAGGACTGCCAGTAAAATCATCAAAGAGGGAAAGAGAGCAAATAGTAAAAACGCTTGAATCAAATTTATCGACAAAAGTTTTGATATTTCCAGAACCTGTAGGAACCTTGGCTTACATGGGTCTCAACACTGGAGTTTGCATAGACATAGGATTTGGGACAACGGATGTTGTTGTTTTAAGCCACATGGAGTATTTGAAGGGAGACACGATGCTGATAGGCGTTGACAAGCTTTACGAAAATCTTGAAGTTTTGGTTAGAAACAAGATCGGCATAAGTTTAACGCCCGAAGAGATGACGAAGCTGTTGACAATCAAGGATTACGAGGTTGGAAGAGTAAGGAGTGGGAGAAAAATATCAGTATCGCATGATAGCATAATGAGAGATTATCACGAGTTAATGAAATCATGGGTTGACAGAATTTCAAACAGGATTAAGATGCTTCTAGAAGGTGTATCCACAACGATAATTGAAAACCTTGTTTTAACCGGAGGTGGAAGTGCCCTACCAGGTGTTTTTGAGGAATTCACTAGGAGTTTTGAGGACGTTGGAAGGCTTAAAAAGCCAGATAATCCAATTGTTGCTAACTCAAGAGGATATTACATGCTAGCCAAAGCTTTGGAGGATGAACTTAGAGAAAGACTGGAAAA
The DNA here is from genome assembly GCA_021163065.1 of Archaeoglobaceae archaeon. GTDB lineage: Archaea > Halobacteriota > Archaeoglobi > Archaeoglobales > Archaeoglobaceae > B5-G16. The sequence goes on from JAGGXN010000127.1 coordinate 7,021, forward strand.
AACTGAAGAAGTAAAGCCAGAAAAGATCGAAAAAGTTGAAGAAAAAGAGGAGGAAAAGAGAGGCAAATGATTTAAACCTTTGATGTGTAACGTTAAAAGATGAGGATAACAATTGATATTCCCCCAGACTTGGAGAACAAATTGATAGAAAGATGCAACAAAACGGGAGTTTCCCCATCTGAATTTATTTACTCTTTATTGGAGTGGTACTTTTACAAAAGGATGGAGAAACTTGATAGATCAGATCTAACAGAATTTTTGGAAACTGCAAAGAAGTGTGGGCTAGAGAGGGTTAAATATTGCAAATTTAGTGATGGTACTTATTGTGCCGTTGAAGTCTTTGATGATTTGTTTGCAGACAAAGAGCCCGAATTAATTTCTCCATACAAATGTCTATTTTGTCCCTATTTTGTAGACAGAAGAAAAGAAAAGAAAAAGATTGAGTTTAAAGATTTGAGTGAAGCTAAAATGTACGATCTGGCAAAGTTGGCAGCAAAGTTTGTTGTAAAAATTTATGGAGAGAAGCTTGTTGACAAACTTAGCGTGTATAAACCGAAGTACGTGGTTGAAAGTAATATGGAGCTGGAAGATGACGTTGAACCAAAGATATCAAAAAAGGAGGTGAAAAAACTTCTGGAAAATTGGTGAAATAGGGAAAATTGGTCTAAACATAAATGGGGATTTTAAAGACAAAGAATTAATCAAAAAGGCTAAGATTGCAAACAAGTCAGGAGTAAAAATAGTATGGATTGGAGAATTCGAGGGTTTTAAAGATCCCTTTTATGTTGCTGAATTGATAGGCGATTTTTTTGATTTTATAGGCTTTGGAATTCTCTCTCCGATGAGAAGAAGTTGTAAAGAACTATTAAGTAAGTTAAACAATTTCAAAAGATTCAAAAGAAAAATGGTTGTTGGAATTGCCCCTGGGCAATTCAAAGATCCTAAAGAGGCTTTGAGAACCACAATTGATTGCATCAAATTTTTGAAAAGAAATCTTGAGTTGCCAATACTTGCAGGATGTTCTTCACCAATCATAACAAATGAAACTTCAAAATTTGCCGATGGGATTCTTTTCAACTATGTAAAACCGGAGTTTCTAAATTGGATTTTAAGATTTGCAAAAAGAAAATTATTCTTCGCTGCTTACGGCCCAAGTTTAATATTGCCAAGCGAGTTCTTTGAAGACTTACTCATAGCCTCTGCTATTGTGATTTCAAGCA
>JAGGXN010000193.1 GCA_021163065.1 Archaeoglobaceae archaeon
ATACATAAGTATTGAACATTCAAATATTTTCAAATAGAAACAAGTCTTAGATATCTAATTTTTATTTTGGTTTTAGCATAAACTCACTATTTTAAGCACTTCCATAATTTTCCTGTAATTCTCTAGTAGTTTCTCCCCTTTCTCAGTCAACTCGTAATATCTTTCAGTTCCATCTACTATCTCCTCTACAAATTCATTTTCCAGTAAGAACTTCATATATTCCTTGAAATTTCTCCAGTTTAAATATACGCTTTGCATTATTCTCGTCTTTCTGTTATGACCCTTGTCTATTACATCTAAAATTTCGCCTATGATTTCAATTCTTCCTCTCTTATGTTTCACAAACTCAACATCTTATTATTTTATATAATTTTTATGGTTCTGATGCTAAGGTTATAGGCCACTTTTCAATTTTTTGATTTAGATTAAATTTAAGAAAAATCTATAATTAAAAAGTTAAATTAATTTAACTTTTATATTTAATTTTTTTTAGCAAATCTGATTACACGCAATTGTGGTTGGTTTTGGATTTCCATAGGAAATAAGGGGGTGTGTCTGTGTAAAACAACAACGTTATTAAGTCCATCTAAAACTCAACTTTATGCTTAAAGATGTTATTAAAGACGCTGAAAATGAGAGGGTTTTCTTGCTGGGCAATGAAGCTATAGCAAGAGGTGCTTTAGAGGCAGCGATAGATGTTTTTTCTGCTTACCCTGGTACACCATCATCAGAAATTACGGATACACTATCAAATGCTTGTAAAGCTTTAAAGGGTAAAATGGACTTCTACATGGAATATTCAACAAACGAAAAGGTTGCTTTTGAAGTTGCCATTGGGGCATCACTAGCTAACAAAAGGGCAATGGCGGCAATGAAGCACGTTGGTGTTAATGTTGCTGCCGATGCTTTATTTAGCTTTGCTTATGTTGGTGCAAGAGGCGGTTTTGTTTTGGTAACTGCTGATGACCCTTCAATGCACAGCAGTCAAAATGAGCAGGATAATAGGTGGTATGGAAAGGCAGCGAACTTGCCAGTAATAGAACCTTCAAATGTTCAGGAGGCAAAAGATTTTGTTAAATTATCTTTTGATTTATCTGAAAAGTTCGGATTGCCAATTATTTATCGCAGCTATACTAGGTTGAGTCATGCAAGTGGAATAGTAAAACTTGGTAAAATTCCTGAAAAGAAGCTTGAGAAAGTTGAGTGGAAAAAGAATCCTTTAACAGATGTTGTTCTTCCAGCACATGCGAGGAAGCTTAAGCCAATCTTGCAAGAAAAGATGAAAAAGATTCAAGATTACTTTTCAAAGAGCGAGATGAACTGGATTGAAGAAGGCGAAGAGGATTTAGGCATTATTGCATGTGGATTGAGCTACGCTTACGTTAAAGAAGCGATGGAGAAATTGAATGTTGATTTGCCAATTCTAAAGCTTTCAACAATGTATCCAATTCCTGAAAAGTTAATTTATGAATTTCTATCTTCCTATGACAAAGTTGCAATTGTTGAAGAAGTTGACCCATTTATTGAGTTGCATGCTAAAGCTTTGGCTGATGAGTTAAATGTTAAAATTTACGGGAAGATTAATGGCTATTTCCCCATGAATTATGAATACAATGTTTCGAGGGTTGAGCAGAGTTTAGCTAAAGTTTTAAATGTGAATCCAAGTAAAGATTACGATGCAATTGTTAAAGATAGGGAAAAAATTGTAGCTTTAGCTCCACCACGTCATCCAGTTCTTTGCCCGGGTTGTCCACATACAGCGTCATTCTACGTTATAAGGAAGGTTGTTAACGAAATAGGGAATGTTGCTTTGCCAAGTGACATTGGATGCTATACTTTGGGTATAAATAAACCGTTGGAAGGTGTAGACATAACAATTTGCATGGGAGCGAGCGTTGGAGTATCGAATGGCTTAAGCCACGTTTTAAATAACAAGATTATAGCAACCATCGGAGATTCAACTTTCTTTCATGCTGGGATTCCGGCATTGATAAATGCTGTTTATAACAATACAAAGTTCGTTTTAGTAATCTTAGATAATTCTACAACTGGAATGACTGGGCATCAACCACATCCAGGGGTAGGATTAAAAGGCTGTGGTGAAAAAGGTAAGGTGGTAAAAATTGAAGATGTTGTTAGAGGCTGTGGGGTAGAGTTTGTTGAAGTTGTAAATCCAAGAAACATAAAAAAGATGGAAAGAGTTTTAAAAGATGCTTTAAGTCATAATGGTGTTGCTGTAATAATAGCAAGGCATCCATGCGCAATACTATGGACGAGAGAGAGAAAAAAGAGAGGATTGAAGATAACACCGTTTTATGTTGGCGAAGAGTGCAATCTCTGCATGAAGTGTATTGAAACATTTGCTTGCCCGGCTATTGTTTTTGATAAGACAAAAAATCAAGTTAGAATTGATGAAACTTTGTGCATTGGATGTGCGGTTTGCAGCCAGATATGTCCGGAAAAGGCTATAAAGGTTAAAAGAGCGAAGTAAACGAGTTTAGTATATCTTGGTAAATTTTTTATTTTTTAGTTTCCCTGGTTATGTTAACTTATTGTCGGTATAACGTTCTGCGGACATACGAAGTTTCCGAAGGGAAATTTGGGCGTAGCCGAAGGCGAAGCTACATATCCTCCGGTTAAGTGGCCCTGAGAGGGGCGAGCAAACCCGAAGGGTTACGAGAGTGCGAGTGAGTCGCCTTAAGTTTATACAGTCCAATCATTTTTCTGAGGATTTTTCCAGCAATTTCCGTATCTTGACAAGTTCATTAAGGATTTTTAAATCAATGTTCTCTTCCTCATAGGTTTCAACTGCTACAGGCTTTTTTACCTTTGACAAATTCCATTATCAACTCTCTTAACTCCTCAAATTGCTCAATTCCTTCTATTTTTATCTCAGGTCTGGCTTGCCCAGAATAACCTGCAGTTTGGATCTTAAGAGTGGCTATTCCAAGCATTCTTGAAATAGGTCCTTGAACAATATCTATGTTTGTTATCCTGTTATAAGGAACGACCCCCGTCTTTTTAAACCATACGCCCCTTCTCCATACAATTTCATTTTCGGTAAGCTTATAGACTATCGTCTCATAGTATTTTGGAATCCAGTAGGCTATGAAGATTAGAATTGCCAAAATTGATATTGTAATTCCAACTTTTACCTCAAACGGAATGAGAAGTAACACTGGAATGTACCACCATAAAATACCGAAGATAATTGCCAACAGAAGGTAGATGTAATAAAGTTTCTTAAATTGTGGTGATGGCTTAAATTCCTCACCTATTTTTATTTTGAGTTTCTCTCTCATGTTTATCATATTCATAACTTATTTTATTTTTTATTTTTTAAATATTTTGGCACATTCTGGCGACGGCGGGCATTTCACTTAACGTTTTGTGGGTAAAAGAAGTTGCCGAAGGCAATTTAGGGAAATCTTTGATTTCCCTTTTATCCGCTGTTAGGCGAAGGCGCTCTAATCCATTTTTTACTATTTTGACCACTCCCAAAACAGTGTCCCCCCGAATCGGGACGTCATAATGGTAATCCATATTCCTATACCCAAAGTTAATATTATCGTTAGGAACGTGTCAACATTACAACCTAAAATAATTATAGTAACACATAAACAACTTACAAAACATATTCCAATTTCTAACAGGCTTTACAGCTGTAATCGAACAAAAGAATATCTTAATTCTCTGTTTAA
>JAGGXN010000157.1 GCA_021163065.1 Archaeoglobaceae archaeon
AACCTGCATGTTACTGGCTGTTTGACTTTGTTTAAAAAGTTAAGTATTTAGCGAAAAGTAAGGCTAACTTTTAAAGCTATGTAAAGAATGCTTAAAGAGGAAAAGACAATTTTTTCCAGGAAAAGGTATTTTAATTGGTGTTTTCTGGACTAGTTATGCACATTCCTAGAATCATGCTCTCAGCTATTAAAAGCAGAACAGGGAAAACTATGATATCCATCGGTTTGATGAGGGCTTTGACGAATAGAGGTTATAAAGTTCAACCTTACAAGATTGGTCCTGATTTTATTGATCCGAGCTTTCATTATTTTGCTACAGGTAGATACTCAAGAAATTTGGACAGCTTTATGTTCAAAGCAAACATACTCGAAACCTTCCAAAGGAACTTTAAAAATGCTGATATTGCGATAATCGAAGCCACCATGGGCTTGTATGATTCCCACGATGCGATTGATGAAAAGGGTAGTAGTGCCGAGATAAGCAAGATTTTGAAATGCCCAGTTTTACTCATTGCAGACGTTGAAAGGATGTCGAGGACGGTAGCACCACTGTTGTTGGGCTATAAGATTTTTGATAGAGATGTAGACATAAAAGGTGTTATACTAAACAGGGTTGGCAATCCAAGGCATGCTAAGAAAGTGAGGTTAGCTGCGGAAAAGCTTGCAAAGATGAGGGTTTATGGTGTTATTCCGAGACAAGAAGTAGTAATTCCAGATAGGCATCTCGGCTTAATTCCAGCCCATGAAAGGGATGAATTTGTAGAGATTTTTGACAAGCTTGCTGATTTAGTTGAGAAGTATGTTGATGTTGATGGGATAATCAAAGTGGCTGAAAAAGCTGAGGAGCTTGATGAAGTTAATGAGCATCCTGTGTTTAGGAAAGAGAAAACAAGTGTAAAATTAGGCATTTTAATGGATAGAGCTTTTTCATTCTACTATCAAGACACCCTCGATGCGTTTTCATCGAAAGCTGAATTGGTTTACATCGATGCGTTGAACGACAAAAAACTGCCAGACATCGATGCCTTATACATCGGTGGAGGCTTCCCAGAGGTTTTTGCTAAGGAATTGGAGGACAATAAAAAATTAAGAAATCAAATTTACGAGTTTTGCGAATCCAACAAGCCAGTTTATGCTGAATGTGGGGGTTTGATGTATTTAGGTGAATCAATAATCGTAAACAATGAGGAATACGAGATGGTTGGATTTCTGCCGTTGAAAACTGAAATGCACAGACGATTTCAAGCTCACGGCTATTCAATATACAAAGTTATTAAAAACAACATCATTAGCAGAAGAGGAGACACGTTGATTGGTCACGAATTTCACTACTCGAAGGTTTTACCTTCAAAGAAGCTCAATTTTGCCTTTAAGGTTAAAAGGGGATTTGGAATTGAGGGATATGATGGCATAATCTTAAACAACACTTTAGCTACATACATACACTTGCACGTGTTATCTTACCCACAAATGGTCTATAATCTGATAAAAGCTGCTAAAAAGGCTAAGGATTAATCTGATTAATCGGTAGAATTAGTCGGCATCAACATCGTCGATTGGATCGATGTTAAGGTGCTTTGCAGTCTTTGAAACTTCAGCGAAGTATATAACTCTCTCAAGCATTCTTTTCTCCTCTTCCTTCTGCTCCAATCTAAGCTCATAGATGTGTTCTCTGCATTTTGAATACATATCAAATGCCATGCATGCGAGTCTGTCTATAATGTTGTCAATTTTTAGAAATTCTTCAAAACTTGGAGAGAATTTTTTTAATATCAATTCTTTTAAAAAAAGAATATATCCCACACTTTGTCCTGGAGTAAGCTTGGCATCAACAGCCAAATAGCGCATTAGATCATCAACTGCTTCTTCAACGCCTTCAAAACTTCCGCCATTGTAAACATCAATAATTTTATCAAAAATCTTTTCAGTGCACTCTTCAACGTATCCGACTATTTCGGGAATTGAAGGTTTTACAGGATATGTTTCAAAAATTTTATCCTGCCATAAATCAAGAATTTCTTCTTTTTTGTCTTTCAGATTGAGCATAAAAAACAAAAAAATAAATAGTTAGACACAACCTGTTGGTTTTGGCAGACCGGCAATTCTACATGCATCTTTTGCAGGGCCTTGTGGGAATAACTTGTAGAGGTATTGCAGATTACCCTTCTCTGGTCCTAAAGCTTTTTTAACCTCTTTTACAAGCTGCCTGATTGGAGGAGCGACACCATATTTTTCAAAATAGTTTCTCAGGAAGCGAATAATCTCCCAGTGCTCATCCGTAAGCTCTACTTTAGCCCCTGTAAATCTGTCGTCAGCAGCTAAAGCTCTAGCTACATCTTCATCCCACTGCTGCCAGTCTTGCAGGAATCCATCCTCATCAAGCTCCAATTTCTTACCCTTAACTTCGATGTATGGCATATTCTTCACCTCATTAAGAATTTTTTAAACTTTCCACATAAATATCTTACGGTATTTGATCTTTCGCTTAGTTCATTTCCTAATGTCTTTTTTTAGAAAAATGACAATATTTATATATTTTGCAATATACCCGCGATTTTCTTTAATGTATTGTAAGTTAAAATTTGAACTTTAAAACTTAAAATTAGAGATATTGCTGAAATAACTGTATTTCAACAATTTAATTATTTATATCCGTCCAATATCAAAGATGGAAGCAGATAGACCTTAAATAAACGAAACAAAAACCAAAAAGTTAATATACTATTTTTGGTAGCTTCTTCCAATAGAAATTGGAGGTATTACTATGATTTCCCGCCGTAAGTTTTTGGTAACATTCGGTTCAGCACTTGCAGGAGTGATACTTTCAGCAAGCCAACTTGAAAAAGCTTTAGCAGCGTTTCAGTCAGCAGAAAACAGTAGCAACGCACAGTGGGGTATGATCATCGACTTAAGCAAATGTGCAGGATTGAGTTGTCAAGCCTGCATTGAAGCATGTGTAAGGGAACACAACATTCCAAGGATTGATGGAAAGCATCACATCTGGTGGATCACATTTGTAAAGTTTGAAAATGCTTTTCCAGAGCAAGCTCATGAGATGCTTGGAGAATTTAATGAGTTACCAACGTTAGTTCTTTGTAACCATTGCCACAACCCACCTTGTACAAAGGTTTGCCCCACTAGAGCGACATGGCAGAGAGAAGATGGAATTGTTATGATGGATTGGCATCGCTGCATCGGATGTCGTTATTGTATGGCTGCATGTCCTTATGGTTCAAGATCTTTCAACTGGGTTGATCCAAGGGAGTATCTGCCGCAGATAACGAATCCAATGTTTCCAACAAGGACAAAGGGTGTTGTGGAGAAATGTATACTATGTTATCACAGAATTGATAGAGGTGAATTGCCAGCATGCGTGGAAGCGTGCCCAAATGATGCATTAATTTTCGGCGATTTAAACAAGTTTGATTCTGAGATAAGAAAGATACTTGGAGAAGAATATACTATAGTGAGAAAACCAAGTGCAGGTACGAAGCCGAAGGTGTATTACATCCTTCCGTGGGGTGAGAAATAATGTTTGAGAAAGCTTTGAAAGGTGGAAAACTTTATTGGAGTTGGATTGCCTTTCTTTGTATAATAATCCTCATTGGATTGGCATCATATTCAGTGCAGTGGAAAGTTGGCTTGGGAATTACTGGAATGAGCAAGGAAGTCTCATGGGGATTGTACATTGCAAACTTCACATTCTTAGTTGGAGTTGCCGCGTCAGCAGTCGTTGTTGCATTGCCAACCTACATCTACAACCAGCACAAGTTTGAAAAAATGACTACGCTTGGAGAGTTTTTGGCGGTAGCAGCAGTATCAATGTGTATCCTATTCATACTTGTTGATCTTGGTAGACCAATGAGGGTTTTGCATGTCTTGCTTTATCCATCACCAAATTCGGTGATGTTCTTCGACATGATCGTCCTTTCTGGATACGCTTTGTGGAACATAATAATTGCATGGTACATTCTTTCAAGCAGAATAACAAATACTGAAATTTCATGGTACGTTAAGGTTATAATTTACTTAGCAATTCCATGGGCTATAAGCATTCATACAGTTACTGCTTACATATATAGCGGCTTAGTTGCAAGAGGAATGTGGATGACAGCTTTGCTTGCACCGAGATTCTTAGCATCTGCTTTCGCTGCAGGACCATCATTCTTAATAATAGCTGCAATAGTTGCCAAGAAATATGCGAATTTTGATGTAGGAAAGGAGGCAATAGAGAAAGTTGCACAGATAGTAACATTCGCAATGATTGTAAACTTATTCTTCCTGGGCTGTGAGCTGTTTGTTGTCTTCTACTCACAACATCCTGAGCATTTAGCACATTGGACATACCTGCTTTTCGGCTTGGACGGACATAATAAGCTCGTTCCTTGGATCTGGACTTCAATTGGCTTGGGAATATTTGCAGTATTAATGCTCATTCATCCAACAACGAGAAAGAACGAGCAATTGTTAGTATTTGCCTGCATTTTGATCTTCATCTCAATATGGATTGACAAGGGTTTGGGCTTAATCGTTCCTGGTTATGTGCCTTCAATGATCCACACGGTTGTTGAATACTGGCCAACAATGCTTGAAACATTCATATCCCTCGGTGTTTGGGGTGTTGGATTACTAATTTTCACAGTGCTTGCAAAGATGACAATTGGTGTTTTCCAGGATTATCCAACTGAAGAGGAAGTGAAGGAAATGCTAGAAAAGGAAAAGGAAGAAGTCAAAGAAGCTGTTGAAGAAGTAGCAGCAGCCCCAACACCAACAAAAGAATACGTTTGTGAGCTTTGTGGAGCAGTATTTACAGACTTAGACGAATGCTGTGAGCATGCTGAGAAAGAACATAAGATTGCAAAAAATGCATGTGACATGGTTTGTTCTGAGAAGAGGTGAT
>JAGGXN010000203.1 GCA_021163065.1 Archaeoglobaceae archaeon
ATTACAACCGCAGCAGCTTGTAGAGAAGAAGTTTTCTTTTGCATTTCCATATATTCCCTATTTCTTAGCATATCGAGCCTTATGGAAATTAAAGAGAAAAGATCTCTTATCACACCGAGGGTTTGCTCAAATTTAGACTCAAAATACTTCAAATTTTCGAGAAAATCTTTTAATTCGTTCTTTTTTTCAATGAACCAATCGCCCATTTTTCTTGATATTGCCTCAAATCTCGTTATTGCCGTAAAAATTTCTTCGTTAATGTCTTTATACTGAATAAACTTTTTAAAAAAAATCAACATGCAGTGTTGAAACCACATTTAAAATATTTTCCAAATCCTCAATGCTGTTAGTCTTCTTAGCTATTTCTGAAAGTGATGCTATCTCTTTTATTATCTTACTCTCTTCATTCGAGATAGTTTTCGCTCTTAGATCATTTTCTCTGATTAAAATCTCAGATTTTATGATTTGAATTTGTAAAGCTGGGATTAAATCATAAAATAAATTTTCATCAAATTTCGAATCGAGTTTGATTAAATCATCTTCAATTTTAAATTTCCCATATAAAAACTCCACAAAATTTTCATCAGCTTTAACAATTTTAAACGTCGTTTTATGCAATACTTGGCATTTAAAATCAACATCATTTCTTAAAACTAAAAAATTTATATTATCGCATTTTCCTAAAACACAATCTTTTCCCTTAGCCATTATTTCTGTATATCTATATTTTCTAAACTTTGGCTCTAACTCAAAATTCTCCTTTCTCAATTCTTCAAGAAAACAGTCAATTTCATCACTATGAAAATATACGTATATGTATTCCACAAGAAGAGTAGATGTATAACAAAAAAACGTTTCCAAAAACTATTACTAAAATTTCTATATTTAATTTTTTATTATTATACACTATGCCCGAAACACTTATATACGATTGTGTTGTCTTACTTTTGTCGGACAAAAGATGTACAAATGATACCTAAATATAACCCATTAGACACACATAAGCATACTTACAAGGTGTAGATAATGAGAAAGATATCTGTTAGGTTAACTGAACAGCATTATGAATTGCTCGATGAATTGGTTCGAAATGGAGAATACGCCTCGATCAGCGAAGCTATTAGAGATGCAATAAGAAAATTGATCGCAGAAAAAATGGAGGTTTTAGAGAAATATCAAAAATTGAAATCTTTTAGTTGAGGTGGTTGTGTGAAGTCTTTTGTTAGTAAAGCGCAGGAATTTTACGAGATGAATAAGAAGAGAGACAATTTTGAAATAGACGAATTTGGCTCACCTAATATAATTGTAGTCGGAATAGGCGGTGCTGGAAACAATACTATCAATAGATTAAAGCAATTAGGCGTTTCAAGTGCAACTACAATAGCGATAAATACTGACAAACAGGATTTAATGAGAATCAGAGCTGACAAGAAAGTTTTAATTGGTAGAAGTCTAACAAGGGGCTTAGGTGCTGGAGGATATCCAGAGATAGGCAGAAAAGCTGCTGAATTGGCAAGAGGGACACTTGAAGATTTGTTGGCTGATGCAGACATGGTATTTGTATGCGCAGGAATGGGTGGCGGAACGGGTACCGGAGCAGCACCTGTTGTGACTGAGATTGCGAAAAAGCAAGGAGCAATAGTAATAGCTATGGTCCATACACCATTTAGAGTTGAAAGAGCAAGAATACTTAAAGCTGAGGAGGGAATTGAAGAGCTTAGACAGCATGCAGACACTGTAGTCGTTTTGGACAACAATAAGCTTTTAGATTATGTCCCAAACTTACCGATAGAGCAAGCTTTTAGTGTTATGGACCAATTAATTTCAGAAACAATAATAGGCATCTCAGACACAATATCAAAACCCTCATTGATGAACATTGACTTTGCAGATGTGAAAGCTGTTATGGGACATGGAGGAGTAGCAGTAATGTTAGTTGGAGAATCCAAATCGCAGTCTAAGGCAAAAGATGTTGTTAGAGACTGCCTAAGCCACCCATTGTTAGAGGTAGACTATAGAGGTGCTACCGGAGCTTTAATACACATCTCAGGCGGACCAGATTTAACAATAAGGGAAGCTGAAGAAATTATAAATAATCTAACTTTTGAAATAGACCCTAAGGCAAACGTTATTTGGGGGGCCAGGATTGAGAAAAATTACGAGGGCTTAGTGAAAGTGATGGCGATAATGACTGGTGTTAAATCTCCCAACATACTAGGAAGAGATATAGACTACGAGCCTATCAAAAAGAAGAATAAAGTTGTAAATAAGAAAAAAACAAAAGTAAGAATGGGGATAGAATTCTTATAATTTTATTTTTTTATGATTGTTGAAATATCTATAGTCCCAATAGGTGTTGGAGAATCACTAAGCCAATATGTTGCAAAAGCTCTAAAAATTATTGAAAGTAAAATTTCAAATTACAAACTTACTCCAATGGGTACAATTTTTGAAATTGAGAATTTTAAAGAATTGGGAAAAATTTTGGATGAAATCGTAGATGAGCTGATAAAAAATGGAGTTCCAAGAGTTTACACAGTTATAAAGTCAGATTTCAGAATTAAAAGTACAACGATGGATTACAAAGTAGAGAAGGTAAAGGCTATTTTAAAATTCGATAAATGAGGATTTTACACGACAACGAGTATTACAATAAAACATACGTCTTTAGGGACAGAATAGATGCTGGAATCAAGCTTGCACTCTTTGTTTCCAAGTTTGATACAAAAAGCAAGGATGTTGTTGCAATTCCGGCTGGTGGTGTACCTGTTGCATATTCAATGGCCAAAAAATTGAATTCTCAGCTAAGAGTTCTTTTAGTCTCGAAAATCTTGTTTCCTTGGACTACAGAGGCTGGATTTGGTGCTTTAAGCATGTTTGGCGATATAGAGTTGAATAAAGAGGCAATAAAGTACTATGGAATTAACGAAGGCGCTATTAGGGAGCAAGTTAGGAAAACACAATATAAGATTGAGAAAAGGCTGAAAATAATACCAAAAAATTGTTTAATTGCAGAAAAGGGTGATGAGGTTTTTCTTGTAGATGATGGCTTAGCATCTGGATATACAATGCTCGTAGCCATCAAGAGTGCGAAAAGATTCTACGACAAAATTTATGTTGCTGTTCCCACCGCTTCCTACCATGCTGCAAATCTAATTTCAAAAGAGTGTGATGCTCTATTTTGTATAAACTTAAGGAGTACGAGAATTTACGCTGTTGCAGATGCATACCTAGAATGGCACGATGTAGACGATGAAGAGATGCTAAAATTTTTGGAATATTGCAAATAAAAGATGGCGCCGCCGGCAGGATTCGAACCTGCGACCGTCCGGTTAACAGCCGGACGCTCTACCAGCTAAGCTACGGCGGCTCAGAAATATCGTTGCATAGGCAGAATTTAAACTTTATCCTTTGTAGAATTCTTAACTTTTAAATATTATCGAACGTATTAATGCTATGCTAACAACGTTAAAACAAGCTGTTAAAATGATTGATGATGGTTCGTTACTTTGCTTCAGCGGTAATTTGTTGTATAGAATCCCAGCTGCTTTTGCAAGGGAATTAGTAAGGCAAAAAAAGAGGGATTTAACAGTCATGAAGACCGCTGGCGGATACGATATCGATTTACTTTGCGCATTCGATTGTGTTAAAGAAGTTAGAGCTGGATTTGTGTCTTTTGAAGGTTTTGGACTTGCAAAAAATTTTAGAAGAGCAGTTGAAGAAGGAAGGGTTAAATTTGCTGAACATACTTGCTATACAGTAATTGCATCTTTAAGGGCTGCTGCTTACGGCATACCTTTCATACCGATTGCAAACATCAGCAAAAGCTACTTTGTCGAAGAAAGGGGCTTTAAGTGGGTCGATGATCCATACAACAATGGCAAAGTATTAACGGTGCCAGCGATAAAACCAGATTTTGCTATAATTCATGCTCAAAAAGCGGATGAAGACGGAAATGCGTTAATTTATGGACCGTGGTTTGAGGACGTTCTAATGTGCAGGGCCGCGAAGAACATAATAATAACCGCAGAAATGATCGTGCCAAAAGAAGAGTTAAAAAGAGAAATTGATGCAGTCTGGATTCCAAGCTATAAGGTAAGAGCTGTTATTGAAATACCCAAGGGTGCTTATCCTGGTTGCTGTCCACCATATTACGATGTAGACTTTGATGCAATCAAAGAATATTTGAGTTTGGATAAAAATGGCTTAGCTAAGCATGTTGAGGAAGTGAGACCATGAACAGTTTAGAAAGGGCAAATTACATGATATCTTCAATGGCCAAAGCTTTGAAAGATGCTGAAAACGTTTTCATGGGTGTAGCAAGCTACTTGCCATTTGCAGCAATTGTTCTCGCCAAAAAAAGATACAATCCAGACTTGAAGTGGTTTACAATCTTAGGCTACAATCCGATGCCAAAACATTTACCGTTATCTACCGTACATCCATGGATTTCGAAGTATTGTGAGGCTAAGATACAGCTTGGGGAAATATTTGACATGTCTGCAAGGGGGGAAATTGATTGCGTATTCTTAGCCGGTGCGCAGATAGATGAAAAAGGTAACATAAACAACAGCCATTTAATAATAAACGGAAGAAGGATTCAACTTCCAGGAGGGGCTGGAGGGGCTTTATTGCATGCAACAGCAAAAAGACCGATTTTATGGCAGGGAAAGCATGACAGCAGGATTTTTGTAAAGAAAGTTCAAAGGATTACTGCTGCCGGTAAGCCTTACAAAGTTGTTACACCATTATGCGTTTTTAAATTTGATGAGAGGCGAGAAAAACTGGTTGTTGAGAGCATACACCCTTGGGTTAGCCTTGAAGAGTTGCAGAAAAACACAGGTTTTGAAGTTAATGATGCACCAAAAACCGAAAAGCCAAGAGAGGAAGAAATTGCTATCATAGATGAAATTGATCCTCATGGCATAAGAAAAATTGAATTGGAATGATTAAAGGCTAACTTCCTCTCTTTTCATATTTTGATAATCTTCAATTTTCTTCTTAAGATTTTCATCTTTCAAGGCTAAAATTTTCACTGCTGCAATAGCAGCATTTTCAGGCTCTAAAACAACCAAAGGAGCTACTCCTGACGGCATTCTTAACGATGAAAGGACATCCATTCCAGCAAACTTATCACTGTAAGGGGGGCACGCTATAACTGGCTTTACCGTATTTGCATCAATCATACCACTTAGAGCATTGCTCCTTCCAGCAACTGTTATAAACAAATCAACATTTTCCCTTTTAACAATTCTTAACACCTTCTCAGGCGTTTTGTGAGCTGAAGCTACTTCATATTCAAAATTAACACCAAAAAATTTGAGTTTTTCTCCAATTTTCTCAGCAAATTTTAAGTCCGACTTCGAACCCATGACTATTAAAATCATGGCCAAAGGCTTATCAACAGCTTATTTATTTTTCCTATTTTAGACTAAGAAATTAAAAACTCTGGTATCACTTGTTTTCCAACCAAATCTGGGTAGCTTTCTCTCTCCCTTATAACGTACCATCTATCTTTATCCACCAAAACTTCAGCGCATCTTGGCCTTCCGTTATATTGGCTGCTCATAGCAAAGCCGTAAGCTCCCGCATCAAATATGACAATCAAATCTCCTCTCTCAACTTTTGGCAATTCTCTATCCTCACCAAGTATATCTCCACTTTCACAAATCGGACCAACTATCGTGTACTTTTCCTCAGGCTCTTCATCCATTTTGTTTGCAACAGCAATTCTATGGTAGCTTCCATACATCGCCGGCCTTATAAGTGTGTTAAAACCAGCATCAACTGCAACAAAGTTCTTGTAAGCTTTCTTCACAGCATTAACCCTTGTTACCAACACCGTCGTATTCCCCACTATGCTCCTTCCAGGCTCAATCCACAATTCGGGATTAGAATTTAATTCTTTAACTCTTTCTTCAAAAACTGGCACAATTTTGTTTGAAAAATCCTGGGGTGTTGGAGCGCCTTTACCCTCGTAATCTATTCCTAATCCACCCCCTAAATCAAGGAATTCCACATTTACGCCAAGCTCTTCAATTTTTTTTGCAACATCAAAAAGTCTATTTAAAGCTTCAACAAAGGGTTCGATTTCCAAAATTTGGCTTCCGATGTGACAGTGAATTCCACATGGATTAACATTAGGCAATTCAATGGCTTTTTTGTAAGCGTCAATTACATTCTCCCAAGGAATGCCAAATTTTGACGTTTTCAACCCAGTAGCAATCTTGGGATGAGTTTTTGGAGAGATATCTGGATTTATTCTAAATGCAATCTTAACAGTCTTTTTCTCCTTTTCTGCAACTTTAGACAAAGCATATAGCTCATCTAAGCTATCAACGCTGAATTTAACTCCACTAATAACCCCTTTTTTAATTTCCTCATCACTCTTGGAATTTCCGTTAAACAGGATGTGATCAGGATCAAATCCAGCTAACAAAGCGAGATAAAGCTCTCCATCACTAAATACATCTGCTCCAAAACCATTTTTCGATATTATCTTCATTAAAGCCAAGTTGTTGTTCGCCTTAACTGCATAATGAATCTTTGCTTTACTAAAAGCCTTTTTGTAAGCTTCTATGTTTTCAACAAGCTTGGACTTTGAAGTTACATAAACGGGTGTTCCAACTTTTTCTACAATATCTAATACATTAACATCTTCAATGTACAAAACCCCATCAACGCTTTTGAACATGGAGAAACAATTTTGAAGGTATTAATAAACGTTATGGAGATTTAAAAGCAAAGCAACAGAAATATTAATTAATTGTCAAAAACGTTAAAGAACATGAACGAGATCGAGGTTTTATATAACCAAATAAGAACACATACGGAATTTTACAAAAACTCCATCCCTCTCATTGCAAGTGAAAATTTAACAAGCTTATCCGTCAGGAGGTGTTATGTTTCAGATCTTGGGCATAGATATGCTGAAGGAATAGTTGGAAAACGATTCTACCAAGGATGTGAGTTTGTTGATGAAATTGAAAGAATGGCAATTAAATTGACAAAAGAAATTTTTGAAGTTGAACATGCCAATGTTCAGCCAATATCTGGAGTCGTGGCAAATATTGCTGCATTCTTTGCTTTAACTGAGCCTAAGGAAAAGATCATATCAATCTCAGTTCCATGTGGTGGCCATATTTCTCACGATAAATATTCTGCCGCTGGAATAAGAGGTTTAGAAGTCTTGCATTATCCATTTGACTACGAGACAATGAACATAGATATTGATAAAACAAAAATTTTGGTTGAAAAAGAAAAACCTAAGCTTTTTGTTTTAGGATCAAGTCTAATTCTATTTCCTCAACCAGTTAAAGAAATATCAGAAATTGCTAAAGAAATAGATGCTAAAGTTCTTTACGATGCGAGCCACGTTTTAGGGTTAATAGCTGGTAAAAAATTTCAGCATCCAATAAAGGAGGGTGCCGATGTTGTTACTGGGTCAACGCACAAAACCTTTTTTGGGCCGCAAAGAGCAATAATAATGTGCAAAAAGGAGCTTGGAGAAAAGATAGATAAAGCCGTATTTCCCGGAGTTGTCAGTAATCATCATTTAAACACCTTAGCTGGGTACGTAATAGCTGCTTTAGAAATGAGGGAGTTTGGAAAAGAATATGCGTCTCAAGTTGTTAGCAATGCCAAAAAGCTTGCAGAAAGGATGCACGAATTAGGATTCAAAGTTTTAGGAGAAAATCTCGGATTTACGGAATCTCATCAGGTTGCTGCTGATGTTTCAAAACTTGGTGGCGGAGCTAAAGTTGCAAAGAAGCTTGAAGAAGTGAACATAATCTTAAACAAGAATCTGCTTCCATGGGATGATGTATCAAAAACTGCTAATCCATCTGGTATAAGAATCGGTGTACAAGAAGTAACGAGACTTGGTATGAAAAATGAAGAGATGGATGTACTTGCAGAAATAATGTGGAACGCTGTCAATGATAGAAAGAGCCTAGATAAATTGAGAGATGATGTAAAAGAGCTAAAATCGAAGTTCAACACGATAAAATATACGTTTGATGAATGCATTGCCTACGCTTTTCCAAAATTGATTTTAGATGCAGATTAATGCATTTACCTGCGAGAATCTAATCCTAATATTAATTTCTGCAATTTTACTTGACATTTTATTTGCAGAACCTCCCGAGATCGTTCATCCAGTAGTATGGTTTGGAAACATTATAAAATTTTTGAATTTAAAATTAAGGCATGAAAATAAACTTGATCTAATTACAGGCTTCATCTCAACTATAGTTGTAATCTTATTCGCAATAACCATAGCATTGCCAACAACTCTTTTGATTTACCCCCTAAATTTATTGTGGGCAATTTATTTGCTTTACACATCAATTTCAATCAAAAGTATGGTTTTACATGCAAAAAAAACATTTCAATATGGAAAAATAGATGCCAGCAATGTGCAAATGATTGTTAGCAGAGACACAAAGAGCTTGAATGAAGAACAATTAATCTCAGCCGTTATAGAATCTGTAGCTGAAAACTTTGTCGATGGCGTTTTAGCTCCGCTCTTCTACTTCTCAATTTTTGGAATTCTTGGTGCTGTTGTTTATAAAGCAATAAACGTTTGCGATGCAATGATTGGATATAAAAACACCAAATACTTCTATTTTGGAAAGTTTGCTGCAAGATTAGATGATTTGATGAATTTCATACCTTCAAGGCTCTCCGTATTACTTTTTTCCATCTTAAGCTTTAGAGCATTTAGATACGCTTTAAAATACAAAACAAAACTTAACGGGCATGCTATATCGGCAATGGCTGGACTGCTAAACGTTAAGCTTGAAAAACCAGGAAAATATAAAATTGATGGGAAAATTCCAACAATCAAGGACATAGAAAGGAGCATTAAATATTATTGGATGCTCTGCTTTTTATCAACGATTCTTTCACTACTCATAATCCTCAGCAAATGTTAAAACCCCAAAGATTACGTAACGCTATGATAAAATTTAAGATAATCCATCAGCATGAAAGAATGAGAGTTGGAGTAGTAAAAACCAAGCATGGTAAGTTCAAAACCCCTGTTTTTATTCCTGTAGCGACGCTTGCATGTGTAAGAGCTTTGGATAAAAGAGATTTGGATGAGATGAGTGCTGAAGTTATCTTAGCTAACACCTACCATTTATTTTTAAGACCGGGAGATGAGCTAATAAAAAAGCTTGGCGGACTACATAAGTTCATGAGTTACGATAAGCCAATAGTAACTGATTCTGGTGGATTTCAAGCTTTTTCCTTAGGTTATGGAATGGAGCACGGTGTTGGAAAGATAGCAGACAACATTTTCTTAGAAGGCTTAAAAATTGAGGAAATCGGAAAGCAAAGAGAAAAATGGGCGAAAATTGATGATGAAGGTATTACTTTCAAAAATCACATAGATGGTGGTATTGTAAGATTAACACCAAAAAAATCAATGGAAATTCAATCAAATCTTGGATCAGATATAATATTTGCACTCGATGAGTGCACCTCTCCTCTTTCAGACAAGGAATACACAGCAAAAGCCTTAGAAAGGACACATAAATGGGCAGATGAATGCTTGAAATATTACGATAGAAAGCAAGCTTTGTTTGGTGTAGTACAAGGAGGAGAATATAAGGATTTAAGAATTAAATCTGCAAAGTTTATGGCTGAAAGAGAATTTGCAGGCTTTGGAATTGGTGGTTCTTTGGGGAAATCGAAGCAAGATATGCTAAACATAATTGATTGGGTTGTTCCAATTTTGCCTGAAGAAAAACCTAGGCATTTACTAGGCATTGGAGCTGTCGAAGATCTGTTTAATTGCATTGAAAGAGGTATAGACATGTTCGACTGTGTAGCCCCAACAAGGTGGGCTAGAAGGGGGCATTTGTACGTATCTCCAGCTGAAGGTGGAAATATTAAAAATAAATTTAGAATTCACATCCAAAATTCAAGATTTAGGGAGGATGAAAATCCTATAGATAAAGAATGCGATTGCTTTGTTTGCGAAAATTACTCTAGAGCATATTTAAGGCATTTATATGTTTCAAACGAACTAACTTACTTCAGATTAGCTTCATACCACAATGTTTACTTCATATTAAAGTTGGTGGAAAGGATAAGGAATGCAATAAAAGAAGGGAGTTTCTTTGAACTGAAAAAAGAGTGGTTGGGTTACGTTTAAATTGCACTTATCTTTGCAGCAAGTTTAGCCAGTACTTCTTTCCTCTTCGCTGGTATAAACTTAATTGAGCCTACAACTAAGTGTCCTCCTCCTTCAACTCCCGCAACTGTTTCTTCTTGCAATTCTTTAACTATTTTTGGAATGTCCAATTCAACACCTTCACTCCTTATTACAGCAAAATCGGGTCCAAACCCAATTGTAACAATGCGATTATAATTCTTCTTAAGCCTGTCATGCACCTCTCCAGTCAACTTTCCTGGAGGTGGGAAAGTGAATCTCCTTGCATAATTTTCAACATCCAATGCTGCCAAAACAACTCCATTTGGCAATTCCTGAATTTTTACACCTTCCATAGCTGTTTTAACTTGTTCTTCAATTGCTTTTTTCGCATACCCAGAAAGCATTTCAACGAGTTTTTTCTGTCTATCTTTTCTTCCAAAACCCAGTATCTCGTGCATGATATAACTTGAAGCCCTAAATCGCAAGTAAAATCCCTCATATTCCAAAGCTAAGCCTATGTCATAAAGTTCTTCTCTACTTAATCCACTAATTTCCACATATTTCAGAACCTCACCTTCGCTTCTGTCTCCAATAACCGATATTGCTGCCAAATCTTTCAAATCCAAATTTGGATAGATCATTCTTGCGATCTCCACGCATAAAATTCCAGAAGTATAGTTACTATCCCCTCCAACCTTGTATGGATTTACGTGGTAGAGCAAGTATTTATCAACCTCTTCATCCGGAAAATGATGGTCGATTGTTATGACATCTGCCCCAAAAAGCAAAAACTGCTGTATTGCAGGAATATCTTCGTAACCTGAGCCATTATCTACTAAAACAACAAGCGGAATTTTATCACCATGTTTGTCAGCATCTTCCAAAGACTCATCTATGTCCCTAACAACATCTTCAAGCTCGTAAAATGGAGCTCTTGAGACTCTTCTTTTAACTAAATAATATTTTGCCTCGCTATCGGCATGTACTTCTTCAACAAGCTCAATTAAGGCTTTTTCCAAAGCAACACCACCGCACACTCCATCAGCATCCCAGTGATGCCGAATTATTATTGGTCTAGATTCAAAAACAGCCTTCTTCAATTCTTTTGCAACTTTAAGCATGTCATTCTTAAGCCTGTTCAAAACTTCGCTTTCTACAAGAAAGGAAGTAAATATTGGCTCACTCCGCTTTTCAAGCTCTTCTTTAATGCTCTTCTGAATTTTATAAGCCTCCTCACCAAGCAACCTTTCCATTTCAAGCACTTCAACTTGTATTTTAGCATCTCTCCTCTTGGCAATTCCTATAACTTTAACAACGTCATCAACACTTATCTCAGGATATGCCCTATCACCGCCTTCAAACGCTGCTGCATTGACACTACCACTTTCATCCAAAATTGTGAAGATCGTTGGTCCTCCAGTCTGCCTTATGTGCGTAACCTTACCCCTTATTCCAATAATTTTGCCAACAAAATTTTCAAGCTCGGAAATACTAACAAACGGAACTTCCTTTGAAATTTCAACAACTGCATAATTTTCCATCGGATTTGGTATCAAATCTATGTCCCCAGAGGTTCTTATGTTTGAAACCTTTACAAGCACTTCATCATCTTCATTCAATTTCAAATTGTTCAAATTCTTTTTGTGAATCAATCCTTTCAGCCTCTTATTTAGATTGACAAAGACACCTATGTCAGTTACACTTGTTACCTTTCCTACATAAACTCTATTTAGCCTAACATCTTCTAAACCGCAGCTGTTCTTTAACAGATACGCGTGGGGTTTTCTTCTGCAATTAGCACAAAGATCGTGGTTGCCTACAACTTTAGCACCACAAATTTTACACTTTCCAGCTTTACCTGTGCCATTACAAACCTTACAAACTTCCATGCTCTTTATTTTACCGCTACCCTTGCACACGCCACAAATACCTTTCATAAAAAGCTTCAATTGCTCCTCATTAAGCTCAGCAGTGATTTTTGGATCAAAACCCTTAGCTTTTCCAGTTCCATTACAAATTCTACAAGTTTGTTCTATCTCAACGTAACCTTTGCCATTACAAGCATCGCAGATCATCGACTTGTTTAAAGTAGAAAGATTAATAAGAGTTATTAGCTTTTGATTGTGCAGTTTAGGTTTTAAGGACGTGTCCCTATTACAAAAACAAATAAATACCAAAAATAACATCGAATTATGCAATTTGTAAAAGAAATAGTCAAGGAGCTTAAAGTATTCGAGAGAAATAAGATACCTCTTGAAGTTAAAAT
>JAGGXN010000171.1 GCA_021163065.1 Archaeoglobaceae archaeon
AATCATCACCGTCTTGGTCTTGTAAAAGATTATCTACGAAAGATCTTATTTTCTTAGATGAACTCTCTCCTATCTCAAAAATTCTTTTAACATTTACCCAAAGTTTAATGATTTTCCCATCTTTTTTTCCACGAAAGATAGACCATTATCTCTCTCAAAAAACTTAAATTCATATAAAACACCGTTCTCATTCTCTTCTTTTCCACTTAATACATTAAAATATAATTCTTTTACTTTTTTTCGTTCCACCCAAAAACCTTTCAATGAAATATAAAGAGAAGTTAATCTTTGCTGTCCATCGAGAACTAAAAATATTCATCTCTATTTCTTGTTGTTTCTTCATCACTTTGTTTTATGTTGGAATCTACAAACCTAAAAAACTTTATTCTTATTTCGTTCTCTTTTTCAATTCTCAATAATTTTTCCTTAGATAATTTCCAGAATAAAAAAGTGCTTATGGGATAACCCCTCATGAGGGAATCAAATAGTTTATATATCTGTTCTGGCTTCCAAACGAAGGATCTTTGGATATCTGGAAGAAAATATTTTCTGTTTATCTCTTCTATAACATCCTTTATTGCAGTTTTAAGATATTCAGCCATCTTGATGCTTTCTAAATTATTTGTATATTTAAATCTTCTTATTCTCAAAGACGAGCGAGCGAATTGCGACTAACGTTCTGAAGATATGTGAAGTTTGCGAACGGAGTGAGCAAAATTGGGCGAGCGATAGCAAGTTGCATATCCTCCTGTTAGACGTGGGCGTTAGCCTCGAAGCGACCGAAGGGAGTGGAGATTTACGAAGGCCCTTAAGGGTGGGCTGACTGGTTATTAATCTCATTTTCTATTGCCTCCTCTACTTTCCTTTTTGCCTCTTCGAGTAATTCTTTTGCTTTTCTTCTTGCTTCGTGAGATTGTTTAACGAGTTCTGCGATTTTTCGTTGTATTTCGTACGGTAAGACAGGAATTTGTAGGTTTTTAATCTGTTCAGGCTTCCAATGTATAATGACTGAACCTCCGCAATCTCTTTCTATCTGTAGTTTTCCAACTATGGAGTTAATACATAAAGCCAGATATTCCTTGTCTATTTTGTTTTCATCGATCGTTAGTTTCAAGATTCCACTTGCTATTATTCCTTCCACTGGCTCTTTAACTACATATGCAATACCCGGAGTAGCATCTTTTGTTAAAAGAAAATCACCAATTTTTGGTTCGTAAGTATCCCTAAGTTTTTGATATAATTCGTCATCAATATATTTCTGGTCTCTCTCAACAAAACCGTGAATTGATAAATTGCTAACTCTAATGAATAATTTTCCTTCCTGTTGATAGTTTTCACTTCCAACCTCTATTCCTTTTTGAAAATCAAGTATAAATGTTTTTAGAGGTCTAACCTCAAAATTATCTTTCAAGTAGTTAATTAGCTCATAATAAACCGGCTGGAAATACTCAGCATCTATCCGATGGACACTAAAGGTTTGAGAGAGATTAGCGGTATAGGAAAGTTCATATCTGGGCGTAAAGTCTTTTAGTCCGAGTTCTTCCAAAAGGAGATTTTCGGCTTTGGAGTAGAGAAATTTTGATTCTCTAATCAATTTCAGTGCAGTTCTCTCAAGTTTTGAAATCTCTGTATGTGGGATAATCGGAACAATTATTTCTTTTATTTTGTCTATAAAAAGATTCAGCTGAACATTTCCTGTTGCTTCCCTAATTGTTTGCGCTTTCCCATACCGAGAATTAAGGAAAACCGTTACATATGCTGGGTCTAACCCTTTCCTAATCACTATTCGAGCTACATGCCTGTCTATATTGGCGGGCAATAATTCTTCGGTAACAAGACCGGCATATCCGATAGTGCCTACGGTAGAAAGTAATACATCATCAACCTCTAATCTTGAACGTTTGTTTCTCTCATCGATAATCTTGGAAATTTGCTTGGCGTCTGTTGGGTCTATATAGCCTTCTTTAACGTGCTGTGCTGAAAAATATAAAATCCCACTTGATTCATCGAATATAGGCGAACCATGTTCACCATCTGTAATATATGCTATTTCTTTTAGCCTAAAGTTGTGTAATTTTTTTAATTCGTTGATTATCTCTAGATATTCTGGTTTATAGTATTCTGCATCAATTCTTTTTGCACCTTCAAGCTCGGATAACTTAACAATGCTCATTACTGCCATTTTACCCCATAAATATTTTTATTAAGGAAGCCACCTTAGCTATCTTGTCTGCCGCTTCTGGAACTTTCGAAACTATTCCTTTTAAGTTATCCCAAATAAGGGAAATGACCTTTCTATTTGGATTCTGCTTCCCCAATTGACTTTTTATAGTTTCTATATCACTTTGAAGGTCGGCTTTTTCTTCATCGGTTAGGGTGGCGCTACTCCTTAAAACTTCAGCAAGTTCATCTAGGTAGTTGAATAAATCTAGATATTCATTGCGAACTATGTTGTTATTTCCGACGACAGTTACACCGGAGATATTAGTTATATTTATACCGCTAAATTTGTTTTGAGAAATAAATTTCGAAGGCCCCTCAAAATGAACTATGCCTATGTCACTTATTCTGTAAGTAATTTTTTCACCTTCTGTTAGTTTGTCTTTTATGAAAAATTTGGTTTTCTCTTTTTCCTCTTTAATCCAACCTCTATCAATCAAAAAGCTAATAGCTCCAACAATTTCTTGTTCTTTGTGTCCCTTCTGTTTAAGAGCTTTTTTGATTTCACTTATCGTAGCCGCCTGTTTCTTAACACTTCGAGATTTCTTGTATTTTTGATAAAGAAAATTTAAAAGATCTTCTCTAACAATGTCAGGTGATGTGTTATTTTGATTCTCTTTACTTTTTGACATTTACTATCCCCTCCAGAAATCAAAGGCATTGTCGCCCTTTGCCAGTTGCTCTTTGGCAAATTGAACAAATGCTTCTGCTATTTCATCCAAATCATGATCGATTACTGGATGTCCATGCTCATCCAAAATATACTCGCCATTAGGTCCCTTTTTATATCTGTATTCTCCTTTGTTATCTTTTATGGGTTTTTCATTGATGGCAAAGAAGATTGGATAATCCAATTCCTTTATCACTTTTCCATCGACCCAGTAATTTTTAAACTGCTCTGTTATTTTTTCTTCATTTAGAACCAAATAAATCTGACCACTAAGCGTTCTTTGCGAGATTTCTTTTTCAAGCTTTCGTAGCTTACTTTTTAGGGTCCTAATCTCTTTTCTGATTTCTCTCTCATTAGAGGCTCTTTTGTTCAATTCCTCTTCTTTCTCATTCAATACATCTTGAAGTTCTTTCAATTCTGCAACCAATATGCTAAGTGGTTTTTTATCTCTGGTTTCTTCGGCCTCTTTGCTAAGTTCTTCAGTCTCTTCCAATTGTTCATCGGTAAGTTCTTCTGTAGTTTCAAAGAAAGTTTCGATAAATGATTTCAGTTCTTCTGGCAGTTCATCCTCATTTATTTGGGTTTCCCAAGTTATATCTCCAAATCTTTCTCTTAAATTTCTTATGTATTCCTCCCATTCGCTTTCATATTTCAACTTTATCTCTTCTATTTTTTGTTTTTCTTCTTCTGTCCATTTTCTCAAAAACAGAACACTTGTTTTCGTTCCAGTATGCGGTTTAAAAGTGTTCACATGCAAACCAACCACTGCTAGAATCCGTGCCTCATCCATAATGAACCGACGTATGTATTCAGCGTTTATGTTATTCAACAATCCTTGAGGCAAAACGATGGCCATTCTACCCCCAGGTCTAATAAACTGGAGAGAACGCTCTAAAAAGAGGATATGACGACCTATCTTGCTTACCAATCTCCCATTTTTCTCCGCAAGTTTATAAAGTCTTAAGATGTCCCTTTCTTTCACAGTTCCAGCAAATGGAGGATTTGTCATAAGAACATCAAAATCAAAATACAAAAACCTCTGCTGGTTTTCTCTGTCTTTTTCTGGATTCTCTGGAAATCTTAAAAGTCTTGGTCTCAATCCTGCTTTAGTATCCTCACTCCATGTTTGAGGTGCTAAGGAATTATCTTTAAATACATGAGATCTTCCGTCTCCAACAATTAAGTTAATCGCTTTTGCTATTTTTACAGCTTTTTTAGCAAAATCTATGCCATATATGTTGTTCTGAGCAAAGTTTTGAGCAGCAGGCGGCAAAGGCTTTCCACTTATAACACCACCAGCAACCCACATAACAGAGTGGAGAAGAAAGCCAGCAGAACCACAGGCTGGATCAATAATAAATTCATCTGCTTTGGGATTAAGCATTTTAACAACCATATCCACTACTGGGCGAGGTGTAAAAAATTGACCCTCTTTCTTTTTAGATACTTGAGGTATTAGATATTCAAAAGCTTCATCGATTATTTGTAAATTGGAATTGAACAATTTTATTTTTTTCAAGAAATGACACACATACCTTTAGATGATCATCTCTTAGCTCTATTCTATCCGTAGGTTCAAACACTCCTGGCCATTGTCTCTTTGCTCCTTCCAGAAGGTTGCTTATTGCTCTTTTTACTTGTATTGGGCTTCTATCACCGACAAAAAATTCGAGTTGATAATTTGGATTGTTTATGCCTTTCCATTCATCATAAAGTTTTGCATAAATCAATTTGAAAATTTCCTCAAAAGGATCAACTCCTGCATTGCCCAAAACAAGTTCCTCAAGGTCTAATAGTATCTTTTTAAGTGTAGTTTTTCCCTGCTTTAATTCATCATGTTCCTCCAACCATTGAAGAGTCCATCTTTCAGTCAAAATATCTCTTAAGGTTTCAGATACTTTTGGAATACGAGGGATTTCAACAAATATATTTGGCTCTTCTCTATGGAGTCTTATCATTTCATTTCCGTTTGACCATACTCCGATTGGTGCTCCTTCAGCATTGCAGTAGCTCTTTAGTTGTTCTAAACCGGCGCTTCTGCTTGGCCTTTTCACCTCAAATATGATGTATGGATGGGTTCTATCTTCGTGTAGAACCATAATATCAGCTAAGCCAGAATCTCGAGAACCAAAATAAACAACTCTTTCAACATCAATTCTATCTCGTGGATATCCATACTCAGTAAGTAATCTATAAATCCACAACTGCCTAACGATTTCTTCAGGTTTTGCCTTTTTCCTTCTCCCTTTAATCTGACAGGTGATATAGTATTCTCCATTTTCTTCTATAATCATGTTTTCTATGGCATTTATTTCTTCTGGCGTAAATAATGAGATTCCATGTTTTACATCTGAAGCTGAAAAGATTTTTTGTATCTTTGAAATATCCGGCATTTTATTCGCCTCCATATTTGTATTTAATATTTTTCATGTCAGCCCGTCCATTCAATTTTACGCCTAACAAGCATTTCACGAACTTTTCGTATAACCTCCCAAGGCAAGGTTAAAGCGAATTTTTACAGAGATGAATCTCACGTAGTCTTCTATGGATCTAAATATTAAAAAACTATCGCCGCAAGAAAGATATGAGCTGATAGGTGAGCTCATTGAAAAAATAAGGCTGAGAAAGCATTCCTACCAAACAGGCAAAATTTCTGATATTATATACGCGCAGCGCCAATTTATACTTATTTTTTCGTCACAATCTGTATGACATCTCCATCCATCAGAATATGATCAAGACCAACCTTCTGACCCTGATATTTGACTGATTTACCCCAGACCCGGGCATATTTGAACTTTCTTATGAAGTCCTTGTGAAGTCTTTTACAAACATCTTCTATCCTGTTGCCCTCCCTCAGTATCATCGGTTTTGAATAATTCACTTCCCCTTTTGGTGGCTTTGTAAATACTCTTATGAGTCTGAGATTGTCATATATCGCTTTCCTCAACTCTTCTATCCCATGTTTGTATTTTGCAGAGACAGGCAGAACTTTCCATCCCTTTGACTCTAAGGCTTTTACAATTTCTTCAACCCTTTTTTCATCCGCCAGGTCTATCTTATTGAGAACCACAATCGCAGGAATGTACACCCTGTTGCTCATGAAAGAGTCTATTAACTGCTCCTCTGTCAAATCATCTCTTATTATGATGTCCGCATTGACGAAATATTCGGATGCTATGCCTCTTATCTCCCTTTCCGATAATCTGGTATCTGCCGGCTTGAATACTCTTATACCACCCTCCCCTCTTCTCACCACCTTAACGTAGGGTTTCTCCTGATTCAACCTGAAGCCAGCTTGATAAAGCTCTTTTGATATCACATCCATCTGACTCTCTGCTCCCTCTATATCCAGTATTATTATCAGCATATCCATGGTTCGTAAAGCAGATAGAACCTCCCTTCCCCTCCCTCTTCCTTCAGATGCTCCTTCCAGCAATCCCGGAAAATCCAGTATCTGAA
>JAGGXN010000210.1 GCA_021163065.1 Archaeoglobaceae archaeon
CGTTAGATGCTGGAATTTGTTCTGTAAGCTGTTTATGTGGTATTATAATCATTTGAGGTGGTTATGTTAACATGTCCAGTTTTTCTAAGGAATTCAGCTAAATCCATCAACAACTAATGATAATGCTTCCTCACAGATTTCTCGCTTTTTTACAACCCATCTATCATACTTTGAAATCGATTTCTCACCCTCTTGCTTTAGGTATCTTTCTAAGGAGTACAATTTTTGTAAAAACCTTTCCTCATCCAGTAGTATTTAGTAAAATAAATTGCTACTAAGAACAATTTTATAACTGGCGCTCCATGAGACTCACGAAATAGACTCCCTGTATCGAGGAAACAATAGCAAAAAACTCGTTCCACCATTTAAATATTTCCGGACTTTCTTTAATTTTATATTTTTCTACATATTTTTCAACATATGTGCCATATTCAATCATCTTTGACACGAATTCGTGTAACGATAGCTCGCAATTGCGTTTTAATTAGATTTTCGTATGTATTAAGTAAGCCACAGGCCAACTCATGTATTTCAGCCGGAAAAATATCTTCTTTCGGATTAAGATATCTTGCCCATAAATTTTCAGTTTTTACGCCATTAAAAACTACCAAAAGGCATCCAACGTTTGTTGCTCAGCAACACCTTTTAGCTGAGTTTCATTATACCCAAACCTCTCAAGTATCCTTAAAACTGATGGCAGAACTTGATTGTTTATGTAATATTCCTTATCTATTTTCATCTTCTCTATCCCATGCTTTGTTTTAATTTGCAACGTTTCACCATCAAAATTTTCTATTAAGTCAATTGGATACGCTCTATCTCCAATATTTCCAGCACCCTTGACAACAACGTATCCAACTTTAGAGCCGATTGTATATGCTATTCCCATCTCCATTGCACGCATTGCCGCCTTTACATGTGCTTGCAAACTTTCATACTTTGATGGCTTCTTAGTCAATCCTTTGTATATTACATAATCTCTTAAACCTATTTTTCCAGCCCGTATATTTTCAATTACCCTTTTAACGTGCTCAACAGCCTTTTCAGGATCTTTATCCCTCAAAATTATAGTAATTACTTCCCTTTGAACGTTCTTAGCTAATTCACACCAATCTCCTCGTCTAACCTCGAGACCTTTTACTATTAACCTCCCATCACTCGTATAACCAGCGTATCTCTTTTTTTCCACAAAAAATATTGTACTATATAATTCATCAATCTCAATCTGTATTGGTAATTCTTCAGAAAGCTCACCAATCAACTTTTTAACTTCTTTTTTAAGCTGAAACATATCATAGCCTTCTTTTTTAATAAATATCGAATCTGTGTCGCCATACAACACCTGAAATCCCATGTTTTTGGCGATTTCAATAGATTTTTTAATAAAGTGTCTTCCCCAAGCAGTTGTAGCTTCAGCACATTCTTTACAATACCATCTTGCCAAATTCCATCCAGTATATCCGTAAAAAGAGTTTGTCAGAACTTTCAGCGTTGTTTGCTTTATGTCCAATAGTTT
The DNA here is from genome assembly GCA_021163065.1 of Archaeoglobaceae archaeon. Taxonomy (GTDB): domain Archaea; phylum Halobacteriota; class Archaeoglobi; order Archaeoglobales; family Archaeoglobaceae; genus B5-G16. The sequence goes on from JAGGXN010000210.1 coordinate 1,517, forward strand.
GTACTCTGGTGAATTGTAATTAAGCTCTTTCATAATCTTCTTAATTTCCCTTCTATTCTCAATTAGCATCTTCAAAATCTTCTTAAAAAATCCATCTGGCTTCTTTCTAAATTTATGCTTTACTTCAGGGGCAACATAACAATCGTTGCCCTGAAACGTTAAAGTATCAGGACTTATGTTGAATGCAATCATTATTGAAGGATACATCGACGCAAAATCCAAGCAAACAACATTTTCATGCAGCCCACGAGCAGGCTCTAAGACGAATGCACCTTCATAACTTTCACCTCTTTCTTTTGGATTTGGAGCAAGCTCATTAAGCTTAAACGCCTCGCTAAGCAAGAGCCAATCAACTTGCTTGCCTCTTCCCATCCTCGTTATATCGTCCAAAGGCAATCTAATCATCCTTGAAAGCTCGTAATGCATGGGCAATAGTTCTTCAGCAATGTAGTATGTATTCAAAACATCCTGCTTTGCATAGTTAATCACCTTTTCTCTCTCACCTCTCATCCAACATTTGTAGATGTCTTTAGCCTCAATGTCTGCCAACTCAACCTTCGTTCCCAAATATTCTGCAACATTTTCAAGTTTCTTTATCTTAACATCTATCGTTTTTAAGGCTATATCGTACAAATCAACGTTTAACCTACCAGTAATCTTAGGTCTTCCACCCTTTATAGCTAACTCACTCCCGTCTCTTCCGATGTTGAGCTTTACAGAAAGCTTTTCAGCCCTCCTTTTTATGTATGGCCAATCAAAGTTGTCTTGATTGTATCCAACGATTATATCGGGATCGAGCTTTCTTATCAATTCAACAAATCTTAGTAAAATCTCTCTCTCATTACCCTCTATTATTTCTTCAAAGTCACCACATTTTACGGAGATTATTATTATTGGATCCTTCTCATAATCAGGCATACCCAACGCTGTTAGCATTTCGCAATCAAAAGCCAATATTTTGAGCGGTGGAAATTCCTCGCGAGTTTCTCTTTTTACGCTTTCAATGTAATAGCTTCTAAGCTTTTCAACTTTTTTCTTTCCTTCAATGACAATACCATCCATACAGGCCAAATCCTTGTCAATTAGATAACGATAGGCAAACGGAATGTCAGCTTCTCTGACTTCAGTAAATTGCGAAAAGTACTCCCTAAGCTTTGGGACGTGTTGAGGATGTTTTGCATAAACTTTGTAAACGTCAATTTCCCTGCCTAAACTTTTCATTTTAACTTCTTCAACATTTAAAGGCGATATAACTTCATTTTTTCTCTCAACTTTCGCATTTTTTATATCCTCAATCTTTAAACCGTTTTTTAAAACGTAAAAGTATGGCTGAAAGTTCTTATCGTAAGCGACAAAGACGTCTTCATCTTTTTTACACCAAAGCCTAACAACGGCCTTACCATTTATTGTCACGTAATCTGCATCAAGCAACCAAGCTTTAATCATTAAATCTTAATTTATACTGCAAGATATATGGATTGTGATCAACCAAGTAGAGTTATCAATATTCCAGCAGCAACTGCAGAGCCAATAACCCCAGCAACATTTGGACCCATTGCATGCATCAATATGTGGTTTTGCGCATCTTCCTCAATAGCCAATCTCTGAACGACCCTTGCCGACATGGGGACAGCAGAAACTCCTGCAGCACCTATCATCGGGTTTATTTCCTCTTTTGATAAATAGTTCATAAGCTTACCCAACAAAACTCCTCCAGCAGTTGCGCTTGCAAAAGCTAAAACTCCCAAAACCAAGACTAATAAAGTTTCAATTCTTAAAAAACTTGAAGCTTGCATTGTACTACCAATTGTTAAGCCTAAAATTATCGTTACAATGTTCATGAGCTCCTCACTCGCTCCCTTTGCCAATCTATCTGTAACACCACTTTCTCTAAACAGATTTCCAACCATGAGCATGCCTATTAAAGGCAAAGCTTTTGGGGCTAGGAGTCCGCATATAATTATTGTAACTATTGGAAACACTATCCTCTCTTTTTTTGAGACAGTTCTAAGCTGTTTCATTCTTATCTTTCGCTCCTCCTTACTTGTCAAAGCCTTAATAATTGGTGGCTGAATTATGGGCACCAAAGACATGTAACTGTACGCTGCAACAGCAGTTGCGGCCAGTAAATGCGGGGCTAGTATTGTTGTCGTATAAATAGTCGTTGGACCATCAGCCCCACCAATTATTCCAATGGACGCTGCTTCTTGAGGTGTAAAACCTAAGAACAGTGCCACGATGAAAGCTGTAAAGATACCAATTTGCGCCGCTGCCCCAAGCAAAAAAGTTTTAGGATTTGCCAATAACGGACTAAAATCTGTTAGTGCCCCCAATCCCAAAAAAATGAGTAGAGGAACAATCTCAGTGTGAATTAGATACTTCAAAAATATCTTAAAAATCCCCCTTCCTCTATCAAGCCTGTCATGGGCATGTTTGATAAGATAGCCCCTAAGCCAATGGGAACAAGTAATAAAGGCTCCATTTGCTTTGATATACCTAAGTAAATTAGCAAACATCCAATAAGGATCATTAAAATGTTTCCCAAGGTTAAAAATGGAATTGAAGTAAATTCCAATACCATCAAATCACCATCATTCAATTACAACTAATGCATCACCAGTTTCAACCCTCATTCCTTCTTTAACTTTTATCTCTTTTACAACCCCATCCTTTGGGCTTACCACCTCATTTTCCATCTTCATAGCTTCGAGTATTAACAAGGTTTGACCAACTTTAACTTCTTCACCAACCTCAACTAAAATTTTCACAATTGTTCCTGGGAGCATGGCTGTAACAACGTTACTATCAATCTTTATTTTATCTTTAACTTCTTTAATCAATTCATCTTTTTTAACTAATCCTGGATGCTCCACTTTTCTCAATTTTCCACTTTCAATCACAACCTTAGCAGTTTTATTTCCAATCCTCACTTTGTAAATTCCTTCCCCAATTCTCTCAACGTTCACTTTATACTCCTCACCATCGACTTTAATGGTAAATTCCTTCATCTAAGAACCTCCGTTTTTGCAGCATTTTTCCAGTTTTTAGAAGTGAGAATTGGAAAAACTCTATTTTGTTCTACATGATAAGTGTATGCGGCCATAATAATTGCAAAAAGCTCTTTTTCATCTATTTTATTATTGCTAACGTTCACTCCTTCCTCAATTTTCCGTTCTTTAATAAATCTACTTGATTTACCCATGCACCACATGAAAAGGGCTATAATTGATAAGACAACAAAAACACCACCCATGCCAATGGCTGTGACATATAAGCCATAGCTTAAAGTTTCAAGCATCAATCCATGGATGATTAAAAGTTTATAAACTTTTTTGATCCGATTCGTATGTATTAATACCAAGTTGTATTATGAAAAACAAAAAATTAGAATGTGAGCTTAATTCCACTTCCTACAGGCATCAGCTTATCTTTAGCTCTTTTTGCTATCTCTCCATGAATAATAAAGCCGGAACAGTGTGTCGGTGCTAAAATATTAGCCATTTTAACAAGCTCCTCAGCTGTTTTCTCGATTCTTTCTTGTGGAGAGAATATCAAATGGAAACCGCCAATTACTGCATGCAAATCTCCCATAACTTCTTTGGCTTTTATAGCAGTATTAACAACACCTGAATGAGCACATCCAGTAATAACTATTCCACCATTCTTTGCTTTTGCGAAAATAGCCATATCATCGAGCATTGGATCATTAACAATCTTTCCATCCTCAAGTTTGAATGTTTCAGGACTTTTTTCAAAGCTAACTCTTGGTATTTCACCACTGACGGCTATGCCATCCATGAGCTTAAACATCTCCCTTATAAAATAAAATCTTGCACCCTTGTTTTCAAGCTGTACCTTTGAAAAAGGAATACTGCCATCGATGAATTTGTTCCTAATCCAAAGAAAGCTTGGTTCAAATAAGCTCGGATGGGCAACTATTGGAGCTTTTGTATGCTCTAAAACTTTCATTAGCCCTCCAGTATGGTCAAAATGGCGATGGCTCAAAACGATGTAGTTTATCTCATCCCAACCAATCTTAGCTAACTCCATGTTATGCTCTATAACCTCCCCACATCCAGTATCAAGCAAAATTCCAAGCTCATCATCTCCAAAAGCCTTTATGAATGCTGAAAAGCCGTATTCAGCCAAGAATTTCCCCGGTTTTATAACGTTGTTGTCTGCAAGTATTGTAATCTCAACTTTTTTCAGCTCACCGAATGTCATAATAATTACTGAATTTTAGCAAAAATAATCATTTCGAATGTTCGATTAGCCTTTCAATTACGGGCTTCAAAACTTCGTCTTGCTTTAATGTTACAAGCATTAATTTACAAACTTCACAATCCTTAGAATGATTTAATGTTGAGAACAAATCCCTTTTTTCAAGACTGCAAAGTGAATTCCTATAGTTATGGACAAAGTACAAAAAAAGCTTTATAGCCCGTGACAAAGCATCGTAGTAAACGCAGGGTAACTTAGATTTTTCGATAAAGAAGTCTTTTAAGCTTAAATCTTTTAAAAACACTTCTACAAGTTCAAAAAAAGTATCTAAAAAAATTATATCAAGTTTAATTACATCGTACCCAAGTCTAGTTAGCTTAATCCCTTTGCCAATCTCTATTAAATCTAATTTTTCAAATTTGTGAAGCTTTTTTAAAAGCTCCTCTTTATTTAAGCTTAAGTAAATGTGATCTCTACCACTAATTTTACCAAATATGTCAAAATAAAATAGTATTCTTCTTTCCAACGGATTTTGTAGCAAATTCAGCAAAGAATTCATAAACTTTTGTTGTAGCATTCATTTAAGTTTTTTACTAACAAGTCTTAGGTAAAAGTTAAAAAGAACGATCAAGAAATAGATCAAAAGCTAAGGCTGAGAGGTGGCAGAATGAACAAAATAGAAATGAAGTTGCCAAAAAGCAGGATTGGCGTTTTAATTGGCAAAGATGGTAAAGTAATAAAGAAAATTGAAGATGCTACAAATTGCAAAATTGAGATTAATCCAAAGACTGAAACTGTAAAAATCGAATGTGAAGATGCATTAGGCTTTTTAAAGGCGAAAGACATAGTTAATGCAATAGCCTCTGGATTTAATGCTGAAACTGCATTAAAACTTTTAGAGGGTGACTTTACAATTCTTGAGATAATTGACTTAAGCGACTTTGTTCCATCATCAGCAATGCAGAGAATTAAAGGAAGGATAATCGGTAAAGAGGGCAGAATGAAAAAAACAATTGAGGATATGCTTGCAGTAAATGTTTCAATACAGGATAAAACCGTGGCAATAATCGGAGAGGCTGAGAACGTTAACGCTGCAAGAGAGGCGATAATGATGCTTATAGATGGTGCTCAACACTCAACAGTCCAAAGATTTTTGGAAAGAAAGAGGAGAGATATAAAGATGAGGAGCTTTGACTATGACTGGATGGCTTATAATAACAGAGAAAGATAACACGGCAAGAAGAATTGCATCCATTCTGTTTAAGGATGTTAAGGTGTTAAAGAAGGGTGTAAACTGCTATCATTCCAAATCGAACAATGCCTACGTTGTTGGGTTAAAGGGGCACATAGTCGAAATAGATTTTCCACCAGAGTACAACAGATGGTCAGAGGTACCACTAAAGTCTTTACTCAACGCCGAATTGCAGAAAAAGATAAAAGAGAAAAAGATAGCTAATCTGCTTGAAGAATTGGCAAAGAAGGTTGATCACGTAACGATAGCTACTGATTATGATAGAGAAGGGGAGCTAATAGGTGTAGAGGCTTTGGAGATAATAAAGAGGATAAATCCAAACATTAAGGTTGATAGAGCGAGATATAGCGCAATAACACCTTCAGAAATCAAAAAGGCGTTTAACAATTTAAGCAACGTTGATTTTAATCTTGCATCCTCAGCAATGGCGAGACAGAAAATAGATTTGATTTGGGGAGCTATTTTAACAAGGCTAATTTCTTTGCATTCAGGAAAACTTGGAAAGGATTTTCTTAGCGTTGGTAGGGTTCAATCTCCAACCTTAAGGCTTATTGTTGAGAGGGAGAAGGAAATAAAGGAGTTTAAACCAAAGAAGTACTGGGAAATTTTTGCCATATTTAAAAACTCCGAAGAATTTAAGGCGAAGCATATCAAGAGATTTGAAAGCAAAGAAGAGGCTAAGAAAGTTTTTGAAAGGGTTAGAGATGGAATTGTAAAAAAGTTTGAGAAAAAGGAAAGAAAAGAGGCTAAGCCCTCCCCCTTCAACACGACGCTATTTTTAAAGGAGGCATCGAAGTTCATGAGTCCTGATAAAGCTATGAACATTGCAGAAACACTTTACATGAATGGTTTGATATCCTATCCAAGGACTGATAACACAGTTTATCCATCATCTATAAACGTTGTAAAGATTGCCGAGATGCTAAGCAGTATTTTTCCAAAGGAGGCAAAAATAGTTTTGAATCAAGAAAAAATTGTGCCATCTAAGGGGAAAAAGGAGAGCAAAGACCACCCACCAATTTATCCTACGGGTGTGGCAAGCAAAGAAGAGTTGAACAAAGACGAGTGGAGAATTTATGAGCTGATTGCAAGAAGATTTTTAGCAACATTAGCCCCAAATGCAGTTTGGGAGGTTAAGAATGTAAAGATAGACAGTAATGGCGAAATATTCAAAGCTTTAGGAAAGGTACTAATAGGGAAGGGATGGAGAGAGATTTATATCTACTCCAAGGCTGAAGAATCTTATTTACCTGATTTAAAGGTTGGAGAGAAACTCAAACTTGCTGATAAAGAAATCGTTGAGAAAGAAACGAAACCCCCATCAAGATACAGCACTGGGAGCTTAATAGGTGTGATGGAGAGGCTAAATTTGGGAACAAAGTCAACGAGGCATGAAATTATAAAAAAGCTTTACACAAGAAAATACGTGTTCGGCAACCCCTTAAAGCCTACGCAGACTGCTATAGCGGTCATTGAATCTCTAAAAAAGGGTGCAGAAACGATTACACTCCCAGACATGACTGCAAAGCTCGAAAAAGATATGTATGAGATTGCTGAAGGTAAGAAAAAAGAAGATGAAATCGTCAAAGAGTCCAAGGAATTTCTTGATAAGATATTAGACAACATAGACTATAAGGAGTTGTCAAAGAGCTTGAAAGCTGGAATTAAGAAAGATAGGGTTGTTGGTATCTGTCCAAATTGCGGAAATGAGTTAGTTCTAAGGAAAAGTAGAGGTAAAAATTCTAAAAGGTTTATTGGATGCTCAAATTATCCTAAATGCAATTTCACACTACCATTACCACAAAATGGAACGATCTACTTTACAAAGGAGTGTGAAAAGCATAAAATCAAAAAGGTAAAAATAAAAACTAAGAAAGGCTATTGGGATGTTGGATGCCCATATTGCAACTACTTAGAGTGGAAAAAGAAAAAGAAAGAGGCCGAAACAACTTAATTTTATATAGTATCTAAATTTTTAATAGTGTTCCATTAAAAAACAAAAAGTATATAAATTCAAAATCGAACATTTGTTCGATGAGGTGGATTACATGTATATTAGTTGTTCTAATTATGCTACTTCCGTTTGTTGCAATAAGAAGTGAAGATCTTGGCACATATTTTTATTGGGTTGTTGTAACAACTGCCTTTTTAATTTATACAGCTATAGACACAAAAAGGTGGGAAAATGAATAACTTCATTATTTTAGTCGCATTCTATGCTGTTTTAGGAACTGCAATAGCCATTTACGCAAGAGGAGCAAGAACGCATGAAGAATACTTTGTGGGAGGTAGAAAAATTAGCGGAATTGTTTCAGCTTTAACTTACGCATCGACTACCTACTCAGCATTTATGATGGTGGGACTTGTTGGTTTAAGTTACGCTACCGGTGTCGGGGCTTTAGGATTTGAGCTTATGTATTTAATAGGTACGCTATTTTTGTTATCTTACTATGCTCCCAAAGTGTGGGAGCTCGGAAGGAAAAAAGGTTTCATCTCACCAGCAGAATTAATTGGCGCTAAGTATGGAGAGCTAACAGCCAAAATTTCTGCAATTGTCGCTTTAGTAGCGTTAATTCCATATACATCTATTCAACTCATCGGTGTAGCTTTAATACTAGAAAAGAATGCTGAATTGAGTTTTTCAACTGGTATTTTAATTGCTGCAATTTTAATCGCGTTATGGGCCTTCATTGGTGGACTTAGAGGTGTTGCCTGGACTGATGCGATTCAAGGACTTTTTATGTTGCTCGCCGCTTTTTTGGCAATAACCTGGGTATCGCTTAAAGTCGACTTATCTGCAATTTCAAAACTCGATGGATTGCTGTATGTTCCAAACAAAATCTGGACACCAAAGTTTTTTGCTGCTTTAACAGTTCCATGGTTTTTCTTTGCTTTAACAAATCCACAAGTGTTTCAAAGGCTGTTTATACCAAGAGATAAACGTGCTTTAAGGAAAATGATTATATATTTCGGTCTTTTTGGTTTGATTTATACAGTCTTAGTTACACTACTAGGACTAGAATTGAGGATTATGACTATTGAGAACAACTTTCCATTCGTAACTGATAGAGACAAAGTTACTCCAAATCTATTAGCAATCATGCCTTCTTGGTTATCTCTTTTAGTTGCGTTAAGCATATTGGCTGCAGCCATAACAACTGCAAATTCAATCATTTTAACTCTATCTTCAATGGTATCAAGAGATATTGTAAAAGGAAGCGTATTAGTGGGAAGACTAACAGTTATTTTGTTAACAGCATTTGTAGCAATCTTTGCAATTCAAAGAGTTAGTTACATCGTTGAATTGGCTGTCTTATCTTCAACAATACTTCTTTGCTACCTTCCATTAATAATTGGAATCTTTCATTTTAACTTTGGCGGAAAAGCTACAGGAGTTTCAACGATAGTAATCGGTTTTACAGCAGCAATAGTGCTTTTTTATCTAAAAATAGATCCATTTGGCATACCAGTTTCAGTATTCGTATTCTTTCTAACGTTCTTCACCTTTTTCTTAGTCGGTTTTGTTGAAAGAAAAACAACACCTAAAAGTTAATTTATTCAAAAACAACTTGTCGCATGGAGTATTTAATAGCATTCATAGCTGGAGTGGTGTCAATAATTTCTCCATGTGTTTTACCATTACTGCCAATAGTCTTTGCAGCATCAAGTGGCAGGCATAGTAGAGTTTTCATCATCATGCTGGGAATTTTTATCAGCTTTGGAGCTTTTGGTGTATTCTTTGGGTTCTTAGGAACTTTGAATTACTTTAAATATCTTGCATACGCTTTTTTGTTAGCTTTTGGAATCATATTGATATCAGATAATGCTAAGGAAAAATTTTCAATCTTCGCTTCAAGGTTAATAAGTTCAAAACTTGTTGCCATAAACAATGCTTCCCCATTCATCTTCGGTTTAGCCTTAGGCTTAGTTTGGAGTCCTTGTATCGGACCTTTCTTGGGCTCAATTTTATCTTATGCGGCAATTATTGGAAATCCTGTAAAAGGATTTGTTATGCTAATGTTCTATGCATTAGGCTTAGCAACAACAACAGCAATAATCCTAAAATTAGGTAAAAAAGCTTTAAAAGAGAAGATAAGCAAAAAAGGAGAGATTTTAAGTAAAATAGCAGGATGGATAATAATTTTGTATGTCGTGCTTATGATAACGGGGATGTTTGGAGAGTTGGAAAAATTGCTAAGCAATTTTTATCAAATTTGACCCATCATCCCATAACTTATTCCCGGCTCTATTTGCACAATTACATCAGCAATCTTGCCCCTTTTTATTCCACCCCTAACTACTGTATAGGCGTTAAAGTATATTACTCTAACATCCTCAACCTCCTCTTCCAAAGCTCCATATGAAAGGGCAATCTCTCTCGCTTTATTTACAGCCTCAACAATAAATTCAGAATCGTCTGGCAAAGAGCCTTGGCTAAATGGTGATTTTTCAACAACTCCATTGAACGTTGCTCTACCGATTTCGGTATCGAATCTTGCATAAAGAGTTAAACTAATTTTCGATACCGCGACACCTACTGCATTAACAGCTTCACTGTGGTCGGGAATTATGTAGCTAACCCTTGCTTTTTTCGCTATACTTGGCGTTAAGATTTTTGCCAAATAGCCAGTACCAATAATTCTGTCAGCATCAACAGATTTTACGGCATTGGATGCCATTTCGATATAACTTTCAACTATGCTTTCAGCATCTCTTAAATCTTCAAAGATTTCCTTTCCTGCATTTTTTGAAGCTTTGTAGTCTCCAATCTCATATCCAACACAGTTTAATGCATCAGTTAATGTAAACTTGCTTCCACCAAACGCTAAGGCTTTATCCTCCCTATAAGGCTTTAGTTTTCCATCTTCAACAACAGAATCCCCACCGAATGGAATTGAAAACGAATCAACACACCTTATTAACGTTTTTCTGCCCATAATCTCTATATTTTCCACTATTTTGGGCTTTCCATTCTCTAAAATTACAAAATCTGTTGTTGTACCGCCAATGTCCAACACTAAAGCGTCCTTTTCCCTGTTAAAAAGTATGCCCCAACTGCAACGGCTGCTGGACTTGAGTTATAAAGCTCAGACGGATTTTTTAATGCTATCTGATATGGAATTATTCCTCCATCCCCCTTATAATAGAAAAAATCTCCAGCATAGCTTTTTATTAAATCCGTTAGCTCATAAATCGTCTTGCTCAACTTTGCATTCACAACTGTTGTATTTACTCTTTGAGGAAAGTTTATCATTCCAACGTTGTGGCTCAAAGAAATTGTTTTTTCATCAAAATATTCTTTTACAATTTCATAAACCCTATATTCAAGCTCTGCATTCCTAACTGAGAATTTAGATGCTATTGCAACGTTGTCGGCCTTTTCTTTAATAGCATTTTTTATTTCCCCTTCATCAATTTCTTCAACAACATCTCCCCTATGGTTAACAAAACCTTGAATAACTTTACCCATTTTGGAATAATTTAATCCCGGCCCAGGAATCAGCAACGTTAAGGTTTTGTATTCATCAAATCTACTTAAAATCAAGTTTAAAGGAATGGAGGTGCTAACAACAACCTTTTCCTTTTTTAAATCAACATACTCTGAAAGCTTTTTTAAAATGCTCCCAATTCCCTCCTCATTTGGGATTTTTACCGTTACAATTTCCTTACCAATTATTGCAGCATCAGTATTCGTGCCACCAACATCAATTCCTATAGCCATTGGAAAAGCTAAGGTTCGCCGTATAAAAACCTTGATGTTTTTTGAAACAATCCAGAAAAAATTTAACCTTAAAACATCAAATTTGTTCTATGGATGAGATTGAAAGAATAGCCGAGATGCTAAAAAATTCAAAACATGCTGTAGTTTTCACAGGAGCGGGGATTTCCGTTGAAAGCGGAATTCCACCTTTCAGAGGTAAAGGTGGGCTGTGGGAAAAATATGATCCGGAAGAGGTGGCGTCAATCTACGGATTTAAAAGAAATCCAAAAGCTTTCTGGCAATTTGCGAAAGAATTGCTGATAAAGACTAAGGCTGAGCCAAATAAAGCGCACTATGCTATTGCAGAACTTGAAAGGCTTGGAATAGTCAAGGCTGTTATAACGCAGAACATTGACATGCTGCATCAAAAAGCTGGAAGTAGAAGAGCTTTAGAATTACATGGATCGATGGAATACGTTGATTGTTTAGATTGCAAAACAACCTATAAGTGGGAAGATGTTGAAGAGATTTTAAAAAAGGAAATTCCAAGGTGTAAAGAGTGTGGTAGCTACTATTTAAAGCCAAGAGTTGTTTTCTTTGGCGAACCACTTCCAAGAGATGTGCTAGGAGAGGCTATGAATGAAGCTAAAATGTGCGATTTGTTCATCGTTGTCGGTTCAAGTTTAGTAGTTTATCCTGCCGCACACCTTCCATTCATTGCAAAGGAAAATGGAGCAAAGCTTGTAATTGTTAATTACGATCCAACAGAGAGTGATCCAATTTTTGATGTAGTAATTCACGGTAAAGCTGGAGAGATCATGCCAAAGATAGTCGAAAGATTGAATGAAAAGTTAAAATGAAATGTAATCACTGTGGAAAATGCTGCTTGAGCATGGGAACAAAGATCTTTGCTACAGCAAGAGATATTGAAAGATGGATCAAAGAAAAGAGGAAAGACATATTAAAGCACGTTTTAATATACTCGTTCAATGGTAGAATAATTGGCGGAGAAGGTTGGTTTGATGAATATGGAAACAAGCTTGATGCATGCCCGTTCATCCTAAAAATTGGGAACAAAATATACTGCAAAATTCATGAAACAAAGCCAGAGCAATGTAAGGAATACAATTGTAGAAACTAAGAAACGTATTTTTCATCCTCTTGATTGAAGGTTATATCTTGAAGCATTTTGCTTGCTAATCCCAATAAAAGCTTATCCTCTCCAACAATTTCCTTTATCAGCATTAAAGATGCAGATTCCCTAAGTTCATGGCTTTTTATTCCTTCAAGCAATTTAACAAGCTTATTAGCCAATCTAAAAATTTCAGCAAGCTTTATGTCATCTTCCCCTTCAAACTCTTCTTCTTCCTCATCTATAATATCCACTAAGATTTCCTCAAATTCATCCATTGAAGCAGCTTAAAAGCAAGTGGTTTAAATCTTTTGCCCTACTGACATAGAATCCACAAGCTTTATTTGTTGCATATCAACGTGAAATCTATGGCTAAAAGAATGGAAACGAGATCGGCAAGAATACTTGCACTAGTTTTAGCATTAATCATGATTGGTTCAGTCGTTGTTTACGTGTTTAAAGGATCGACAAAAGCTTCAGAAAGAGAAATAAAGTTTGAAATGGGTAAATTTCCAAAGCTTTTAAATTACACCCCTTACGGAGCGCAATTCATTATATGTCTAAATTTTAAAAACTTAGATAGAGAGTCTGAGCTTTATGGAATGCTAGACGATGTGTTCAAAAATCAGATTGATCCCTACTCTTTTAGTCACTTAGCATTAGCAGATAAAACTGGAATAAGAAGCGTTTTGATAGCAAAGTACCCATATCCACTATATTTTGTCGATGTAAATCGAAGCAAGGTTTACTTTGCCAGTGAAAGTAAGGAGGAATATAAAGGTTACAAAGTAAAATTAAGGAGAGGTGTAGCCTTAATTGATGAAATCTCGCCATTTGTATTGGGATATCCAACTTTTGTTTTTGAAGTTGTTGATTTGATAGAAAACAACAACGATTCCATTGGTAGCCATATTTACAACTACACCGATAGAATTTGCGAGTTTGTAAACTATTCTGACTTTAGCTATGCGCTAATCCTTTACGATGAATATGCTAAAAATATGCTGATAAGCAAAAATGAGAGCGTTGGAGATTTTTATTTTGTAGGCTATAGAATGAATAATAGCATTTACGAAAAGGTTGTTGCAATCCATTTTACCAAAAATGGCTTCTTTGCTTCGTCAAACAAAACCAAAAACGCTACAGCTTACTATTACTTTAAGAACTTTGATGATGGATTAAGCATTGCAAAGATTGGTGGTCACAATCTTACAAAACTTGAAAGCATATATCCTGAGATGAGACTTGTTGAAATCAAGATGGCCGAATGAAGGTTTTAAAGGAGAAAAATACGACGATAATACTTGAAAATGGATGGATAGAAGTTGACGGGGAAGCTGAGGTATTTGGCTTTCCCATAAATAAAGTCGTGGCTAAAAACAAGTCAATTCCAGTTTATATTAGAAAAGGAGAAGTTAAAATAGAGGGAGATTACATAGCTTTAGAGGGTAACACGATTCCAAAAAGCTGGGAGAAGTTGGCAAAGAAAAAATATAGCAGAATTTTTTTGTATGGCGATGTTGACACTGGAAAAAGTAGCTTAGCCACGTATTTAGTTAACAAAATGGATGGTTTGAAATATGTGCTTGATTTAGACATTGGACAGTCTGACATAGCCCATCCTGGAGCAATGGCTTTTGGATGTGCAAAGAAAACTATTTCAATTTCTAAAATAAAAATGGAAGATGGGTTTTTTATTGGATCAAACAGTCCGATGGGAAAGGAGGCTAAATGCATAAGAGGTGTTGCTAGGTTAAACTCAAAGCTGAATGAAAGAATGAACAATGATGACAAGCTAATCGTTGATACAACCGGATGGGTGAGAGGTAAAAAGGCAAGGAATTACAAGCTTGCTAAAATAGAAATACTGAATCCAGATGTCGTAGTATGCTTCGATCCGTTTATAGCTGAATTTCTTGATTCGAATTCAAATTTTGATGTTTTCAATGTAGAATCTTTTGTTGTTAAAAAAAGAAGTAGAGAGCAGAGAATTTCAATAAGAAGTAAGCTGTATGAGGAATGGTTAGAAAATGCTGTAGAGAGAGAATTCAAAATTGGAGAAGTAAAGCTTGGAAATACAACACTTTTTAAAGGTAAATTGATTGAAGATGATGACTTTATTAAAGATATTTTAGATTCAAAAGTTTTGTTTGTTGAGAAGGGCTACGACTTCTTGAATGTATGCGTTGAAGAAGAAACAGAAGTTAGCTATGAAATTATAAAAGCATTAAAGAACGTTTTTAATGTTGAAGATGTCTGCATTTTCAGTCTTGGACAGCTTAAAGGCTTAATTCTTGGACTTTATTCCGAAAAATACCTTGGAATGGGAATTCTAAAAGAGATTAATCAAAAGAGCATTAAAGTACTAACAAAAATTCAGTCTAATGTTAAATTAATTGAATTTGGGGAATTTAAGCTTGAGAACATGAAAGAATATATAGTCAGAGTACCTTAGATTTTTTTATGATAACAATAAAAACAAAGGAAAGGATTGAGATCGTTGATATAACGGAGGATGTTCAAAGTTTAGTTAGCAAAAGCGATGTCAAAGATGGAGTAGCGATCGTTTATACACCACATACAACAACAGCCATAATTATCAACGAGGCTGAGAGAGGTTTAATGGATGATATAACTAGCATTATACAAAAAATTGTCCCCCAAAATTCTTATAAGCATGACAGAATAGATAACAACGCTGATGCGCATCTAAGGGCAGTAATTCTTGGAAACTCAGTTGTTGTGCCTGTAACAAATGGAAAACTCGATTTGGGAACGTGGCAGAGAATAATGTTTGTAGAGTTAGATGGGCCAAGAAGTAGGAGAGTGTTGGTTAAGGTAGTGAAATGAAAAGGCAAAAGCAGGATTACTATTATTGGGAAGCGAAAAAGAAAGGATATAGAAGTAGAGCTGCCTTTAAGCTTTTGCAGATGAATAGGGCATTCAAGCTTATAAAGCAAGGTAGCTGGGTTCTCGATCTTGGAGCAGCACCTGGTGGATGGAGTCAGGTTGCTGTGGATCTTGGTGCAAATGTTGTTGCGGTCGATGTAAATTTCATGAAGCCAATTGAGGGTGTAACTTTTATTCAGGGTGATATTACAAAGGAGGAAACGATAGAGAAGATTAGAGAGGTTAGAGATTACTACGACACAGTAATTTGCGATGCATCACCAAAGATTACCGGGAAATGGACAATAGATCATTTACTATCTGTAGATTTAGCAAAAGCTGCATTTAATATTGCAAAACAATTTTTAAAGCAGAATGGTAACTTTGTAGTTAAAATCTTTCAGGGAGAGGAGATTCAAAGGCTTTTTAACGAGTTTAAACCGCATTTCAGATTCAAGAAGTTTCATTCTCCAAAAGCATCAAGAAAAAGAAGTGCAGAAGTTTACTTTATTGGTAAAGGGTTTAAAAAGATTTAATTATTTTAAATTTTAATATTGCCTTTGAATGCGTTTAACAACTTTTGAGCTAGCCTTATTTAAAACAGAGCAAGGATAGTTAGCTACATAACGTTTTCCGTTCTCTTTATGAGATTCCGACATTAAAATCTGTTATTTCAACATTAATAAGCTTTTTCTTTTCTTCTTTTTCAAATGCTTGTTGGTTTGATGCATTCTTGTCAAGGAGTATTTAAAGGGCA
>JAGGXN010000037.1 GCA_021163065.1 Archaeoglobaceae archaeon
CCGAGAGCTACGACATCAAAGGCTGTTAAAAAACCTACATCGCCCCTTTCTGTGAACATAACAGACATTTTCTTTGCAATCTCAACCGGTTTCATTGTAAAAACTTCTTTGCCGTCTATGAATGCTGTGCCAGCAATTGGTTTTAGTATGTTTGCCAAGGTTTTTAGAAGAGTAGACTTCCCACATCCATTTGGGCCTAGGATTCCGACTATTTCTCCCCTGTTGACAGTGAAGTTAAAATCACTCAATATCGGTTTTGTGTATCCTGCAGATAACTTGCAGACTTTTAAAGTAATACTATCACCTCCAATTATTCAAATTAATTTTATGTTTAATCAAGCACAACTGATTTATAAACCTTGTTATCGAGATTTAAACAAAAAGTGGATGTTGGAGGGGTAAGCTTGCTATACGGTATAGGAATTGGTTTGCACAAATCGCATTTAACGCTAAGGGCAATAGAAATAATTAATGAGGCTGATGAAGTTATCGTGCCGGGGAAAATGGCTTACAACATAGTTGCAGATGTTAGAAAGCCAAGAATTGTTGAATTCCCGATGGGTTATGGCAATAAAGTTGCTAAAAAACTTGGAAAAGAGTTAGCAAATAGATGTGTTAATGAGCAAATAGCCTTTTGCTGTCTTGGCGATCCTGTTTTTTATTCAACGTTCCACCATGTTGTTGTTGAAACACTAAAATTCAATCCAGAGGTAGAAATTGAAATAATACCGGGAATTTCTAGCATTTCAGCCTCACTTGCAAAGGCTAAGATTTTTGTCAAAGATTCAATGGTTTTAACGGCGCAGAATTTTGTTGATAGCTATCCAAGCTTGGCTGTTGTATTAAAGGCTAAGAATCCAGAAAAAGTTGCTAAGAAACTCAAAAAAGAGGGATTTAAGGAATTTGTTTTAGTTGAAAACATGTACATGGACGAAGAGAGAATTTTAAAAGATATGCCTGAAGAGGCAAGTTACTTTAGCGTTTTAATAGCTAAAAAACTATGAAAGTCTACTTCATTGGTTTTGGTCCAGGAGATCCAGAACTGCTGACAGTAAAGGGTTACAATTTGCTAAAGAAAGCGGATTTGATCATCTATCCTGGCTCATTAATTGATGAAAAATATCTCAGCCAATTTAAGGCTGAGAAAATCAATAGCTTTGGTTTAAAGCTTGAGGAAATCGTCGAAATAATTGAAAAGGCGTTAAAGGATGGAAAAAAAGTTGTTAGACTTCAAAGTGGTGATCCATCGATTTATGGAGCCATAGGGGAGCAAATAGAGGAGTTAGAAAAGAGGGGAATTGAGTGCGAAATAATACCAGGAGTTAGCAGCATATTCGCATCTGCAGCAGCCATAAAAAAAGAATTAACAACCCCCGAAGTGCCGGGGGTGATTATTACCCGTCCTAAAGGTAGAACTCTTGATAAAGATTATCTTGAGATTCTTGCCTCAACTCCCTTAACGCTGATAGTTCTTTTAGGCGTAGACAAGATTGATTACATTGTTAAAGAAGTTGGAAAGGTTAGAGGGTTGGATGAGCCTTGTGCAGTAGTTTACCATGCATCGAGAGAGGATGAGAAGGTTATTGTTTCCAAACTTGGTGAAATTGCAGACAAGGTAAAAAAGGCTGGGATAAAGAGAACCGCTACAATAATAATTGGTAAGGCTGTTGAAGGCTATAAGGGGAGGTCGATACTATACGGATAGCATTGCTTTATTTTGAGAAAGATGAGAAAGCTGTTGAAAAGTTGTATAATTTCCTTAGTAGAAGGTATGAAATAAGAGCAATAAAATATTATAAAGATGTTTGGAAAAACCTACTCAATTACGATTGTATCGTTGCTTACATGCCATCTGGCATAGCCATTAGAGGGTTGTGTCCGCATCTAAAAAACAAGTGGACAGATCCAGCAGTAATAGTTGTTGACAAATTATTGAAGCATGCAGTCCCAATTCTTGGAGGGCATCATGGTGGAAATGAAGTGGCAAAATATCTTGAAAAAATGGGAATGGAGGCTGTGATAACAACTGCGATGGAGTACTCAGAAGGTTTAAGCGTTGGTGTTGGATTTAGAAAGAGAGTTCAAAGTAAAGAAATAATTGACGCGATAAATTGTGCGTTAGATGAAATTGGTACAAAACTTGATGAGGTAAAGGTTATTGCAACTGTTGAAGATAAAAGAGAAAGTGTAATAGTCGATGTTGCTGATAAACTAAAAAAACCGCTCATTTTTGTTAAAAAGGAAGAGATCAATAAAATGAAGATTCGAGAAACCAAAGCGAGAATTATTGGTGTTAAGAACGTTGCAGAAGCTTGTGCAATTTATGCATCACGGTATGGGAAACTTATACTCCCAAAGAAAATTTATGGAGGTGTAACCGTTGCAATCGCGAGGTAGACTCTACATAATTGGAATTGGCCCGGGAGATGTTGAATTGCTTACAATCAAGGCAATTAATGCGTTGAAAGAATCGGAATATGTATTGGGACATAAAACGTACTTAAGTATGATAAGGAATTTAATTGAAGGTAAGAAAGTCATAGAAAGCAGCATGGGAAGGGAAATTGAAAGGGTTAAAATTGCTGTTGAGCTGTCTAAAAATAGCGTTGTATCTCTTGTAAGTGGTGGTGACCCATCAATTTATGGAATGCTACCACTGTTCCTCGAATTTTTGATAAAAAATGATTTAGATGTAAATTACGAGGTGATACCTGGTGTCACAGCTTTATGTGCAGCTTCACCGCTCTTAGGATCACCAGTTTGTGGAGATCACGTCGTTATAAGTCTTAGCGACTTGTTAACTCCCTGGGAAAAGATCGAAAAAAGGTTGTTGCATGCATTAAAGGGAGATTTTGTAATTGCAATTTACAATCCATCTAGCCGTAGGAGAAAGAAAAATCTGATTAAAGCCATGAAAACTGTTTTAGAGGAGAGGGGAAACGTAGTGGTTGGTATAGTAAAAAATGCGTTTCGCGAGAAATGCGAGGTTAGTGTAAAAAAAGTCTTAGAAATAATTGAAGATCCAGAAATAGTGGATATGAACACTATTTTATTTATTGCAAACTCTGAAACGCTCATAAAAGGAAATACGCTGCTAACGCCAAGAGGTTACTCTAACAAGTATGATCTTTAAAACCAAAGATATTTTAATAGCCTTGTATATTTAAAATAGGATGCCGGAAAGAAGTCGAGACTGGATTAAACAATCAAAAAGAGATCTCGAAATGGCAGAAAAAGCCATGCGAGATGGATTCTACGAATGGTCATGCTTCGCTGCACAACAAGCTGCTGAGAAAGCAGTTAAAGCTGTGTTCCAGAAGATGGGATCTGTGGCGTGGGGACATTCCGTCTTTGAGTTACTTAAAGTGCTTGCCACAAAAATATCGGTTCCAAACGATGTCTTAAATTGTGCAAGAGCTCTGGACAGATTCTACATACTTACAAGGTATCCAAACGGATTTGATTCCGGCAGCCCCTTTGAGTATTTTACGGAGGAGGATGCAAGAAATGCGATCCTTTATTGTAGAAGAGTCATTGAATTCTGTGAGAGTGTTCTGGCTGAAGAGAGATGAGTTAATCGAGGAACTGCGAAGAACTGCAAGGGAAGTGGGTAAAAAAGATGACAAAATTGTCAAGATAGTTCTTTTTGGCTCTCTTGCTGAAGGGAGAGCCGTGCCGGGAAGCGATGCGGACGTGCTGATACTGCTGAGAGAAGACAATAGGAAATTCATGGACAGAATTCCGGAGTATCTCCAGAAATTCTCGATAGACTTCCCCGTTGAAGTGTTTCCGTACACTGTAAAAGAGAATAACCCTTTAGTTGAGGAGGCGTTGAAAAGGGGAGTCGTGCTTTTTGAGAGAAAGAGTGATTGAGAAAATCAAATTATCTTTACAAAAAATCAAATTTAGAAAACTTTTTGTTCCATAAATTCAACTTACTTTAATGTCCTTGATGGGTGCAGATACAGAAGGTGCAATTGAGATAGCAAAAAAGAGTGCCGAAATAGTCAAAAAAATCGTGCCTGGAAATGGATTGAAAGAGGAAATAATTAGGCGATGCATTATCGCTACTGGCGATGTATCAATCAAAGATTTAGTAGCATTTAAAGGAGATCCGGAAGTGGGTGTGGAGCTAATAAAAAGAAACTGCAAGATCATCGTCGATGTCAAAATGGTAAAATATGGGTTGAGAAGGAATGCAATAGCTGCCATAGAGTTTGGAAAAGGAGGAACAGAAACAAGAGTTGTTGATGGACTTAGAAAGCTGGCGGATCAAATTGAAGGAAACCTAATTGGCATTGGAAACGCTCCATCAGCGGCAATTGAACTGTGTAGAATTGCTAAAGATTATCCACCAGCTTTTATTGTTGCAACACCAGTGGGGTTTGTAAATGCTGCAGAGTCAAAGGAAATGGTCAGAAAACTTGACATTCCGTCAATAACAACAATCGGCACAAGAGGAGGTAGTACAATCTGTGCAGCGATAATTAATTGCCTGATTGACCATGCCAAGCCTTAAGGATCCTGTTGAACTTTACGAATATCCGAAAGAATGGTATAGGGGAAATTTGGAGAAAATTGAAAAAGTAAAGAGTGGTTTGTACATTTTAACAGCAGATGGATTTTTAAGGAGAGGAATAACGACTGCAACAACAACTTCAGCAGCTATAAACGCAGCAATAGCATCTTTGTATGAAAGCGTAAATGAAGTTGAAGTTGTAACACCTGCTGGAATAGATTTGAAGATTGGAGTTATAGCAAAGGATGGTGTTGCAACTGTAAAGAAATTCTCGAGTGATCACGCATTCGATGTTACTAACGGGTTGATTATTAAGGCGATTGCAAAAGAAAATAACAAGAGTGAGATAATATTTGGAAATGGTGTAGGCGTTAAAAATAGAAAAAAGGCCGTTAGCAAAGCGGCAATGAAACAAATAGTTAAAAATTTCGATCTGTATAAAGAAAAGTACAACTACAAGGGTAGTGTGACGGTTGAAATTCCAGAAGGAGAATCTATCGCCAAAAAAACGAAAAACTATCTGCTTGGCTTTAAGGGAGGAATATCAATACTAGGCTCTACAGGTTTTGTTGAACCTTGGTGTGAAAAGTTGATTGAGACAAAGATAGAAATTGCGAAGCAATACGATAAAATAGCAATAACGACAGGCAGAGTTGGATGGAGATACGCATTGGAAAATTTCAAAGGATTCCAGCCTTTTGTTTTTGGGGTGCATTTAGATGAAATTCTCAAAAGCTTTGAGGGCGAGATAATTATCGTCGGATTGCCGAAATTGCTGTTTAAGTGGGCTGGAAGCAAAAACAAAGAGAGCATATTGAGAAAAGCAAGAATGTTGAACAAAAACGTTGTTGACGTGGTGTTGTTGTAATGCTTTACGTTGTTGGTGTTGGCATTTGTAAGGAACATTTGACAAAGAGGGCAATTGAGCTGATTAAGAATGCAGACTTAATTTATGGAAGTAAAAGAGCCTTAAAGCTTGCTGAAGATTACATTTCCTGCGAAAAGAGGCTTATAAAATATTGTATTGAGGAATATAGTAGAATCGAGAAAGAAAGTATAGATAAAAACGTTGTTGTTTTATCAACCGGAGATCCAATGGTTTCTGGGTTGGGGAGTAAGATTAACGGCATCGTTGAGCCCGGAATTTCAAGTGTTCAGCTCGCTTTGGCAAAACTTGGCATCGACTTATGTGACGTTGCTGTAGTTGATGCTCATGCAAAAAAAGCTGAGAATCTTGAAGAGTTACTTAAACTTAGGCATCTTTTAATTTTGGCTGACAAAAACTTTGATGTTTCTGTTTTTGGAGACAAAGAAATCTATTTAATTGAAAATTTGTGCATGAGAAATGAAAATATAATTTTTGGTAAGGCTGTAGATTTAGATGTCAAATCAGATTATACAATAGTTTTTGTTAGGAGGTGATCTTATGAGGGGACTTGTAATTGTTGGGCACGGCAGCCAATTGCCACACTATAGAGAAGTTATGGAGAAGCATAAGAAAAGAATAGAAAAAGCTGGAATATTCGATGAAGTAAAGATTGCATTTGTTGCTAGAAAGAGAAAACCATCTCCCGATGAAGCAATAAGGGAGATGAAGAGCGATACTATTTACCTCGTACCATTGTTTATCTCAGCTGGATTGCACGTTACGGAGGATTTGCCAGAAATGCTTGGATTTCCTAAAGGTGGTGGAAAGAGAGAAGGCATTTTTGAAGGAAAAAGGATTGTTGTTTGTGATCCAATAGGAGAGGATTTGTTTATAACTCATGCCATAATTAACGCTGTGTTTAAAATTGAAGACTAATCTTTTCCTTTTTTACGAATTCTGAATTTTAAAAAAGTTCAAATACTCAATCCCTTTTTGTTCTTTGATGAACTTTAAGAGGTTTAACTTAATAATTGTCGGTGTTGGCGGGCAAGGAGCTTTAACAACTGCAGCTATTCTTGCAAGAGCAGCGTTGAAATCAGGTATTAATGTAGTAACAGCTGAAACCCATGGAATGGCGCAAAGAGGTGGGAGTGTTGAAGTACACGTTAGATTTGGAAACGTATTGTCTCCATTAATTCCATTGTGTGATGCTGATGCGATGATTGCGCTAGAGCCATCAGAAGCTTTGAGGTATTCGAACTATTTAAATGAAAACACACTTGTAATTTTAAATACTAAATCGATAATCCCCCCTTCAGTAACAATTGGAAGTGCAGAATATCCAGATTTGGAAGTAATAAAGCACGAATTAGGAAAAATAACAAAGCATGTTAAAGTAGTCGATGCATCTTCAATAGCTGAAAAACTGGGAGCTATCCAAGCAACAAACGTCGTTGTAATAGGTATGCTTGCAAAGCTTGTTGATTTACCAATTAAGTTTAAAAATCTGGAAGAGTCCCTAAAAGAAGTTCTTCCAGAAAAGTTGCATGAAATAAATTTGAAAGCATTAAATGCTGGATACAACGCCGTTTAGCTTTTTCTTTAAAAATTTTTAAGGGAAAGAATTTTTAATTTTAGGTTGTACGTTGTTTATGAAAAGAGAGTTGCTCGACATTTTAGCATGTCCTGTTTGTAAGGCGGATTTAGATTTGATTGTTGAGGAGGAGAATGATGAAATCATTTCTGGAAAACTAATTTGTAAAAAATGTAGGGCTGAATATCCAATTGAGGATGGAATTCCAAACATGCTACCTCCGGGTGAGAGGGTATGAAGTACATTGTTGTTACTGGCGGTGTTATGAGTGGTCTGGGAAAAGGAATTACAGCAGCATCTATTGGCAGGTTGCTTGTTGAAATGGGCTACAAAGTTGTACCAATTAAGGTTGATCCTTACATAAACATAGATGCTGGAACGATGAATCCATTTCAGCATGGTGAAGTTTACGTTCTAAAAGATGGAACTGAAGTTGATTTAGATTTAGGCCATTATGAAAGGTTTATTGGTGTTGAACTAACAGGAGATCATAACGTTACGACTGGAAAGATATACAGAAATGTTATTGAAAAAGAAAGAAAAGGAGAGTATCTTGGACAGACAGTTCAAATAATTCCTCATGTTACAGATGAAATCAAGTCGTGGATAAGAAGGGTTGCTAAAGAAAGTGGTGCTGATATATGCCTAGTTGAGATAGGTGGCACTGTTGGTGACATTGAAAGCATGCCATTTTTGGAAGCTGTAAGACAAATGCACAATGAAGAAAAAGAGGAAGATTTTGCTTTAATCCATGTAACACTCATTCCTTTAGATTCTGGAGGGGAGCAAAAAACAAAACCCACTCAACATAGTGTCAAAGAATTACGAAGCTTGGGTTTGCATCCAGACGTAATTGTTGGTAGGTGTAAGGAAAAATTAAGAGAAGCTACGAAGAAGAAGATATCTTTATTTTGCGACGTTCCAGTAGAAGCTGTAATTAGCGATGATGATGCTGGCGATATTTATGAAGTTCCACTGAAATTTAAAGAGGAAGGTTTAGACGAATATTTGGTAAAGAAGCTCAAGCTTGATAAAAAGAGAAGTGACAATTTATGGGAGAAAATAGTTGAGAAGTTAAAAAACTTTGAAGATGAAGTAACAATTGCAATAGTTGGAAAGTATATTGACGTTAGAGATGCGTATCTAAGCATTAGAGAAGCTTTAAAGCATGGTGGTATTGTTTGCAACTGCAAAGTTAACGTATTATGGATTGACAGTGAGGAATTAGAGAAATTTAAGGAAATAGAAATTGAAACTGATGGAATACTTGTTCCAGGAGGATTTGGAAAGAGAGGAAGTGAAGGTAAAATTGCGGCCATTAAATATGCAAGAGAAAATGATATACCTTTCTTAGGCATTTGTTTTGGTTTTCAACTTGCTGTAATAGAGTTTGCGAGAAACGTTGTAGGGTTAGAAGATGCTAACAGCAGTGAGTTGAGTGACACACCCCATCCAGTTATCGATTTACTTCCAGAGCAAAAAGAGGTTGATAAACTTGGTGGAAGTATGCGATTGGGTGAGATAGAGGTTGAAGTGAAGCCAAATACGATTGCTCATAAGCTTTATGGAAAAACAAAGATCTATGAGAGGCATAGACATAGGTATGAGGTAAATCCTGAGTATATAGAAGAAATAACAAAACACGGACTTGTTTTCTCGGGTTACTCTGACAATGGCAGAAGAATGGAAATTATAGAATATCCAAAAAACAGGTTTTTCTTTGCAACACAATTTCATCCTGAATTTAAATCTAAGCCCTACGATCCCTCTCCACCATTCGTTGGATTGATCAAAGCTGCCATAGATCAAAAATTATAGCCCCCGTAGGGTAGGTGGAAATCCTGAGGGTTTCCGGAACCCTCGACCCGGGTTCAAATCCCGGCGGGGGCGCTTTTATAATCGTTTTTATAATTTTTCAAGGTGTTCTAACAGTTTCCATTCTTCCTCAATTCTTCTTCTAATCTCCTCGATGTCTTCATCGCTTAAATGCCTTAACCTTGCTTGAGATAACAAGTAATCTTTAAGTCCATTGCCCCTGGCTTTTTTACTAATATTTGAAATTCTGAACTTTTTGTTTTCATACTCCCACAAAATCCAAGCTCTGCATTGTATAGCCTTTCTTGCAATTTCTACAGTTTTGGAGCTTTCAAAACCCCAACCTGGTGGACATGGGCAGTGGACGTGTATAAACCTGAAACCCTCCACCTTTCCAGCCTTTTTTACTTTTTTGATGAAGTCTCTCATGTATCCGATGCTTGCAGTTGCAACATATGGTACTCTATGCAGAGCCATTTGTAAAGCTACATCCCTTCTTTCTTCCCTCTTACCCTTTGGAGACGTTGTTGTTTTCGCCTTCCAAAATGTGGTACCACTGGATTGAACGCCAGTGTTCATGTAAGCCTCATTATCAACAACAATTACAATTATGTCGTCATTTCTCAAAGCTGATCCAGTTAGTAATGAATAGCTTATGTCAACACTGCCATCACCCATCCAAGCAACAACATTGGCCTTAATCCCCCTCTTTTTAAGTCCTGTAGATAAACCGTAAGAAACTGCTGGTGTCGCTGGAAATGGAACGTGAACACATGGAATTTCTAAAGACGAATTTGGATGTAAGCCAGCAATAACAGTTGAACAGCCAGCAGGCATCAAAACAATTGGATTTTCTAAATAACTTAAGGCTTTAAATGCTATCGAGTGCGGGCATCCTTGACAGCTTGCATTACCTTTCAGCAGAACCATACCACCACTCCACATCTTTTATTTCGTTATTTACAAATTTTTTAAATATTTTAACAAAATCTTGAGTGTCTAACTCCATACCACCAAAACCGGTGATAACATTTTTTATTCCATTTTTAATTGCAGAAACTTCTAAGCCTAAAACTCCTCTATAGTCAGAATTTGATCTATCAACAACCAAAATATTTCCATCTAATTTCTCTATTTCCTTAGTTGGGAAAGGTCTTAGAAATCTTAGCCTTAGCATTCCAATTTGTATGCCATCTTTTCTCAACAAATCAATTGCATCCTTTGCATCTCCGCACCAACCACCCATCATTACAACAATATAATCTGCATCTTCAAGTTTGTATTCCTCAACCAGCCCTCCATAGCTGACAGGAAATTCTTTGTCAACCTCTTTTATTATTTCTTTAGCTTTCTCCAAATCCTTAGCTTGTTCATGCCTTGCTTTGAGCTTTGGAATTCCAGATGTTACGGCATTTAAGGCAAATTTTGAAGAAGGTTCAATTGTATGCGGTAATAATTTCCTCTTTGGCAACTCATAATCTCTAATCTCAACAACTTCAGCGGTGTGAGTTAGTTGAAATCCATCTAAACCTACTGCAAATGGCAGGCTAACTTCCTCACTTACTTTAAAAGCTTGTAAAGTCATGTCAAAAGCCTCCTGAGCATTTTCTACCATTCCAATAATCCAGCCAGTATCCCTCAACACGATTATATCGTTATGATCTCCATGAATGTTCCAAGGCGCGCCTATAGCTCTTGTTGCAATTGCCATCACCATTGGCAATCTTGAGCCTGCTACCCACCAGCAAACTTCATACATGTACAACAATCCCTGACTTGATGTTGCTGTAAAACCTCTTGCTCCAGCACTTATTGCTCCAAGAATAACCGACAATGCAGCATATTCCGATTCAACTCTTACAAATTCTGCATCTAATTCACCATTTTCAGTCATTTCAGCAAGCTTTTCCACAATAGGTGTTTGTGGGGTAATTGGATAAGCCGCAATTACATCTGGCTTTGCAATTTTTACGGCTTCTGCTATTGCGTGATTTCCAGTTAGCAACTTTTTTTGTCCCATTTTACTCACTCTCTTCAACCATCTTTATCGCATTTGAGATGCAAACGTTACTACAAATTCCACATCCTTTACAATATTCGTAGTCTATTTTTAATTGATCATTCACAATTTCGATAACGTTTTCAGGGCAATACAAAATGCAGACTTTGCAAAGCTTGCATGCTTTTTCATCAACAACTGGCTTAAATTGCCTCCACAAACCAGTTTTGCCAGCAGCCCCTATTTTTGGTTTTGAAATTAGGTAGTCAACGTCGTTTAACATTTTTAATCGCATTTCACCACCTCATAAGCGATTTTCGCGGCTTTTACATTTCTTTCATCTTTAATCTCATCTGCAATAGCTTTTTTAACAGAATTTAGAGATATATTGCATATCTTTGCGGTAGCACCAACCATAGCAGTGTTTATTATTGGCAAACCCTCTTTAATTAGTCCCAAATCTGAGGCAATTTTATTTGCATCGATGCAATAAATTTTTTCAGCATTAAGCGTGATGTTATTTTTAGAATTCAAAATAGCTATTTTTGAATTAACCTCTACTTTATTTTTCACATCAAAAATTACTATAATATCTGGATTTCTAATTCTGGAATGCTTCCTTATAACTTCATCAGAAATTCTTACATAAGAGGTTACTAAAGCCCCTCTTCTTTCAGGGCCAAATTGGGGTATTGCTTGAGAATATTTACCATCATATAAGGCTGATAAAGCCAATAATTTTGCAGCAGTTACGCCTCCTTGTCCGCTTATGCTGTATATCGTTATTTCGAGCATGCCATGCCTAAGGCAAACTTTTTAAAAAAATTACGATAACTGAAAAAATAGATTAAGATTACGGTTCGGCTTTTTCAGTTTTTGGTAAAGCTTTGTTTATCTCTTCAAGCAATTCATCATCACTCTTGCCTTCTGGATTTATTCCCAAATCTCTTGCAATTTTTTCAAGTTTGTTTCTTTTCTCACTTTGTGTGTACTTCCCTTCCTTTAAATTTCTCTCAAATTCCATTAATTCTAACTCAGCCTCTCTTTGAGCTTTTTTAAATTCACCCATGCCTCTTCCTAAACTTCTAGCTAATTCCGGTATTTTACTTGCCCCAAACAACAGTGCAATTAGTAGTATTATGACTGTTATCTCTGTCGGTCCTATTGAGAACATATCATCACCCAATCTTTTTTGTTAACATAGCTTTTAAAGTTTTTTCCCAAAGTCTTTGAAGTCGGTCACTCCAAGCTCATCCATCCTCTTTTTAACAAGCTCATCGATTATCTCTCTACTCGGTATTTCATAGCCATAAATCAATTCAAGTTCAAATCTCCTTTTTGCTTTCTTATACTCTCCATAAATTTTTCCCAAAGTTCTAAATACTTCTGGAAGTTTATCTGGACCAAGAAGGATTATTGCCAGTATTATGACGATTCCTAGCTCTCCCCAACCAAACATTAATCTTTGTTAGCCTAAAAGTTTATTTAACTTTTTGTTGAGAAATTGCAAAATTCTACTTGTCATTCCTACACATTTGGATCTACTCTATAGCGTAGTGCCTATCTAGGGAAATATGTGTTATCAATGAAGAGAAATTTATTAGATTTTAAAACTTTTTTCCATTTAATTTCTTAATTTGCTATTCCGCTCTAAAATTTGCAGTGATTTTTAGCCTCTTCAAGTCTCTTTTTAATCCTTTTGACAATAAGATATGCAAAAACGGCCGCTCCAAAACCGTTGTCTATGTTAACAACAGCTACACCAGAAGAACAGCTTTGAAGCATCGCAAAAAGTGTGGAAATTCCTTTTAAATTTACCCCATAACCAACAGACGTTGGAACTGCTATTATTGGCAAATCAATTAGGCTGGCTACAACTGATGGCAGCGCCCCCTCCATTCCGGCTATTGCTATTACAACGTCAACATTTTCATCTCTAATTCTTTTTATTGGCTCGATTAATCTATGCAATCCAGCTATTCCAACATCGTAGAATTTTAAAACTTCTAAACCCAAAAATTCTGATGTAACTGCTGCCTCTTCTCCAACTGGGATATCTGAAGTCCCAGCGGTAAGTATTGCGACTTTTCCAATTTTCTCGTCTTTTAATTTGCCAACTATCGCTATCCTGCCTTTGCTATTAACATAAACTTCATCAAATGATTTTTTTAATTCATCTATCTGCTCAGATTTTAGTCTGGTAATTAAAACAGAATCAACATGCTTCAAGTATCCTTTAACAATTTCAACAACTTCTTTAGAATCTTTGCTCTCTGCAAAAACAACTTCTGGCTTTCCAACTCTTTTGTGCCTGTAGCAATCTATCTTTGCAAATTCTTTGATTTCTTCAAGGTAGCTATGATTATTGAGCCCGTTCATGATACTCTTGAATCGACTTTATCGTCATGGTATATTTAACAGCTTCTATACCTTTGACAGCAGCCATTGCGCCACTTACTGTTGTTATGTATGGAATGCCATAATCTACTGCTGCTCTTCTAATGTAATATCCCTCAGTCTTCCCTTTTTTACCACTTGGCGTGTTGATTATCAAGTCAACCTGCTTATTTATTATTAGATCCAATATATTTGGTCTACCTTGACTGACTTTTAAAACAACTTTGGCATCAATTCCATTTTTTGTTAAAAATTTTGCTGTACCCTCGGTTGCTGTGATTATGAAACCCATCTCCTTTAGCTTCTTAACAACGGGCAGTATTTTTTGCTTATCATCTTCCTTAACACTAACAAAAACCGTACCTTTCGTTGGTAATTTCATTCCAGCAGCAAGCTGGGCTTTGTAATACGCTATTCCGAAGTTGTAATCAATTCCCATAACCTCTCCAGTTGATTTCATTTCTGGGCCCAAAACAGGATCAACGCCTGGCAGCTTTATGAATGGAAAAACGACTTCCTTGACTGCTACGTGCTTTAAATTTAGCTTCTCCTTAATCCCCAACTCCCTAAGCTTTTTACCCATCATGAGCTTTGCAGCTATCTTTGCCAATGGTAAGCCAGTAGCTTTACTAACGAACGGAACTGTTCTGCTCGCCCTAGGGTTTGCCTCCAGTATGTACACCTTGTTGCCCTTAACTGCATACTGTATGTTTATCAACCCAACAACTTTTAAGGCTAAAGCCAACTTTTTGGTGTAATCCACTATCGTATCTATCGTCTCCTTTGGTATTGAAATTGGTGGTAAGACACATGCGGAATCACCGCTATGTATGCCAGCCTCCTCAATGTGCTCCATTATACCGCCTATAACGACTTCCTCACCATCGCAAAGGGCATCAACCTCAATTTCTACAGCATCTTCTAAAAACTTGTCAATCAAGATTGGCTTTTCTGGGCTTACCTCCAAAGCCTCCATTATGTAGTTCTCAAGCGTCTCCTCATCATAAACAATCTCCATCGCCCTACCGCCAAGAACGTAGGAAGGACGAACTAAGACAGGATATCCTATCTTTTTAGCAATCTCCTTTGCCTCTTTGATGCTGTAGGCAATACCGTTTTCGGGCTGTGGAATTCCCAATTTTTCTATTAATTCAGCAAACCTCTCTCTGTCTTCGGCCAAATCAATCGAATCCGTTGACGTGCCCAAAATTGTAGCTCCGCTTTCTTCTAACTCCTTCGAAATATTTAATGGTGTTTGACCGCCGAACTGCACGATTACTCCTTCAGGTTTCTCGTTCTCGTATATGTTCATCACATCTTCATGGGTTATTGGTTCAAAGTATAGCCTGTCAGATGTATCGTAATCAGTTGAAACTGTCTCAGGATTACAATTTACCATTATCGTCTCATATCCCTCATCCTTTAAACTTAAGACAGCATGAACACAGCAGTAATCAAATTCTATACCCTGTCCAATCCTGTTTGGTCCACTACCAAGGATCATAACCTTCTTCTTGTCAGTTGGAATCGCATCGTTGTCCATCTCGTAGGTTGAATAATAGTATGGGGTTTTTGCCTCAAACTCAGCAGCACACGTGTCAACCATCTTGAATACCGTTGTTATTCCTAAGCTCTTTCTTTTCCTTCTGACATCTTTCTCGCTGACATTGAAGATGTGTGCAATTTGTTTGTCTGAAAAACCGTACTTTTTAGCTTCTAAAATGGTATCTTTGGGCAATTCATCAAACTTATGTGTCTTAGCCAAACTTCTTAACTTTTCTTCAACCTCAACGATGTTCTTAATTTTCTCAATAAACCAAGGATCGATCTTCGTTAGATTGTATATCTCGTCAACACCAAATCCAGCCTTTAAGGCGTACTTTATGTAAAACACCCTATCAGCATTTGGATTTACCAATTTTTGAATGATCTCTTCTCTCGTTGGATTTACATCTTTACCATCCGCCCCCAAACCATGCCTGCCAATCTCCAAACTTCTCAACGCTTTTTGTAAAGCCTCCTCAAAAGTCCTGCCTATAGCCATAACCTCGCCGACGCTCTTCATCTGACTGCCTAAGATTTGATTGGCAGTCGGGAATTTGTCGAAAGCGAACCTCGGAATTTTAACTACCACGTAGTCTATTGTCGGTTCGAAGCTTGCTGGCGTCTCTTTTGTAATATCATTCGGTATTTCATCGAGCGTATAACCAACAGCTAATTTAGCAGCAATCTTGGCAATTGGGAAGCCCGTGGCTTTTGATGCCAATGCAGATGACCTGCTAACCCTGGGATTCATCTCTATAGCCACAAATCTCTCGCTTTCTGGATGCACAGCAAATTGAATGTTGCTGCCACCAGTCTCAACTCCTATTTCCCTTATTATGGCTATTGCAGCATCCCTAAGTCTTTGATATTCAACATCTGTCAACGTTTGGGCTGGTGCAACAGTTACGCTATCTCCAGTATGAATCCCCATAGGGTCAAAGTTTTCAATTGAACAGATTATGACAACGTTGTCAGCCAAGTCTCTCATAACTTCCAATTCAAACTCCTTCCAGCCTATAACACCCTCTTCAATCAAAACTTGGTTGATTAAAGACATTTCCAAGCCCTTTTCTACCACTTCTCTCAACTCTTCTCTGTTGTAAGCTATTCCACCCCCAGTACCGCCCAAGGTAAAAGCCGGTCTGACAACAACAGGATAGCCTATTTCATCGGCAATGCTCAAAGCCTCATCAACGTCGTTAGCTATCTCGCTCTTAGGCACATCCAAACCAATTCTCTTCATCGATTCTTTGAACAACTCCCTATCTTCAGCCTTTTTTATCGCATCTAACTTAGCCCCTATCAATTCTACGCTATATTTATCCAAAACACCCATCTCTCCAAGTTCCACTGCTAAATTCAAGGCAGTTTGTCCACCTAAAGTTGGGAGTAATGCGTCAGGAGTCTCTCTTTCAATGATTCTCGCCACGATTGATGCATGTAACGGCTCGATGTACGTTTTGTCTGCCATCTCTGGATCAGTCATGATTGTAGCAGGATTTGAATTGACCAACACAACCTCATAACCCTCTTCCTTCAAAGCTTTACACGCCTGACTGCCAGAATAGTCGAATTCAGCAGCTTGACCAATTACAATAGGCCCAGAACCAATAACCATGATCTTCTTTATGTCTTCTCTTTTAGGCATCAAAGGATGTTAATGCAAAGCATATAATCTTTTTTGAGTTGTTATTTCTCTGCTTGCTCTTTTACCCTATACGTCTTGGTGTCGATTAATAATTCTCAATTAATAATTCGTCGAATAGTAAATAACACAACTCACAGCATAAAACCCCAAACAAAAACCATAAGCAAAAGGGATAAATAGCAAACAAGGATCGATGCGAATAAAAGGTGATGGCGTCCACCTTAAACGCCGTTAGGCTAATGACGCCTGTTTTTGGAGGTGGGCGAATTGAAGAGTTTATACAGACTTAACATTGAAAAATTGAAAAATTTTGTGATTTCGAGAAGAGTTGAGAATGGGTTTGCCTTTTGCAACATCTTACCACCTACTTTACAAGAAACATATTATGGCGTTTACATTTTGAAATCTCTTAACGTAGATATTCCCAACAAAGAAAAAATTGTAGAGCTTTTAAAGAGCAACTTAAAAAAGGAGGTGTACTCGATACATTACGTGCTCAACTCACTACATCTACTTGGAGAAGATTTGTCGAATTTACCAAATTTCGTAGAACTTGGTGATTTTCTACTTCAAAGATTGGATGATGCTTTAAATAGAATTAACAGAGATTTAAGCTTAGAGAGAGGCATCACTGCTACTTACTCGTTTGAGATGCCAAACGTTTTGAGGGAAGTGTACTTTGTAGCCAACTCATTAAGCTTACTCAAAAAAGACACGAGCAAAGCAAAAAAGTTTGTTAAAAAGTTTAGAAAAAATGGAGGATTTGGTACAAAATCGGCAAACATTAAGGAGACGTATTATTGCGTTTCGGTATTGGGTAAAGATAACAAAAATGAAAAAGACGTAGTTTCTTTCATCAAGCAACATGAATGCAAAATTGGTGGATTCACAAAAATACCGAATGGTTATCCACCATACCTTGAAGAGACGTTTTATGCACTTCAATGCTTTAAAATTTTGAACTATGATTATTCAAGCTACAAGACGTTAAATTACATTCTTTCACTACAAAATCGGGATGGCGGATTTAGAAGGAGCATTCATGGAGGCATATCTACGCTTGAAGGCACTTACTACGCTGTTGCAAGTCTCAACTTACTTACCAAAAAATTGGATGTGTTGAAGCAAATATTGCAGCGATCATAATCAACCAATAATATAGTATAAAGAGGAAGAAGAACTAGAGCTAAACAAAACAGTAAAAATTTACGTATGTGGTATTACTGCCTACGATTACCCCATCCAGAAGTTCGGTGTTCTTCGACACATTGAGTATTTGGGGTAAAGAAACAAGTTTTTAAATCCCTAATTAAAAATCAATTCCATGAAAGCCGTAATAATGGCTGGCGGTTACGCTACAAGACTTTGGCCAATAACTAAAACAAAGGCTAAACCTTTATTGCCAATTGGAAGAAAAAAGATAATCGATTACATTTATGAGAAAGTCAAAAAGTTTAACATCCCAATAATCGTTTCAACTAATAAACGATTTGAAGGTGACTTTAAGGAATGGGCAAAGGATAAAGATGTTGAATTGGTAATTGAGGAAACGACAAAAGAAGAGGAAAAACTTGGTGCTGTGAGAGCTTTAGCAGAGATAGCTAAAAATATTAATGATGATATGTTTGTTTTGGCTGGAGACAATCTGTTTTCGTTCTCCTTAGATGATTTTTATGAATTCTATCAGAAGATAAAAAAACCTTTGACAGCCCTGTATGACGTTGGCGACTTTGAATTGGCAAAGAGATATGGAGTTGCTGAATTGGATGGGCAAAGAATACTGAAATTTTATGAAAAGCCTGAAAAACCACCATCAACCTTAGTTGGAATTGGAATATATGCATTTCCAAAATATGCTGTAGAGATGTTAATAGAGTACGTTAGCAAAAATCAAAAACATGATAATCTTGGAGATTTTCTAAGTTGGTTGTGTGAAAACACAGAAGTGTATGGATTTAGTTTCTCAAATGGCAACTGGTATGACGTTGGAAATCCCGATTCTTACATTGAAGCTTTCAAATTTTTCATGGAAAGCTACATAGCTGATGTTGAAATAGACAAGGTTGCAAAGATAATTGAGCCGGTTGTTATAGAGGGCAATACAAAAATAAAAGGAAGATCGATTATTGGACCTTATGCTTACATAGGGAAGAATTGCGTAATTGAAAGCTCGGATGTTAGTGATTCAGTAATTTTTGATAAAGTTAAGCTTAAAAAAACAAAGGTTTGGAGAAGTATAATAGATGAGGAGTGTGAAATTTGGAATTTAGAGCTTAGCAGCTCAATAATCGGAGGACATGCTAAAATACAAAGAGGATGAAGGTAGCAATTTTAGACGGCTACGTTGATGAACCATCTTGTTTGGGAGTACCACCATACGTTGCTCCATATCCGAGGTACATTTACGGAATGCTAAAATCTTTGAAGATAAGTGCAAAATACGTGACAATAGACTCGTACAGGCAAGACCCAACTAAATTGGAAAATTTCGATTTGGTAATTGTAATAGCCGGAATAGCCGTTCCCGGAAAATATTTGGGTGGAAAACCGCTATCTTTAAAGGAACTTTATGAATTAAAATTCAAAAAATCATTTTTGGTAGGTCCAATAACACTTGAATTGACGAAAAAATACGTACAAAACTTAGAGTATCTGAACTACGAAGTTATTAACTTTCCATTTGAAGAAGAACTTTTTAAACGTCTGTCCAATTTTTTAAGACTAAAAAACGCTAAATTTAACTTGGATAAGTTTTCAGTGTTGGGCAGTGATGTTGTAAAGCAGCATCCAGACTATCCTCACCTTATTTGCGAAATTGAAACATACAGGGGATGTTACTGGAGAAAATGTTCATTTTGCATCGAAAGAATTCATGGAAAGCCAAGAATGAGAAATCCTAAAGCTGTTTTGGATGAAATTGAGAGCTTATATAATGCGGGAGTAAGGCACTTCAGACTTGGCAGACAAACTGATTTTTTAACCTATATGGCAAATTTTGATTACGAAATTCCAAAGCCAAATCCGGAGTTCATGAAAAACTTCCATAGGGAAATATGGAGAAGATGTCCAAAAATTAGAGTTTTGCATCTAGATAACATAAATCCAAAGACGATAGCTGAGCATCCTGATGAATGCAGAAGGATAATTAAAACGATCATACTGCATCAAACTCCTGGAAATGTTGCTGCTATGGGATTAGAAAGTGCTGATGAGAAAGTTATAAAGCAGAATAACCTTGCAGCCGATGTTGAGGATGTAAAATTTGCGATTGAATTAGTAAACAGATATGGAAGGTTTGTTGGCTACAATGGCTTACCATACTTCTTGCCAGGCATAAATTTCGTTATTGGACTTAAGGGGGAGACAAAGGAAACATTTGAGAAAAACTTTGAATTTTTGAAAAACTTACTTGATTCAGGAATGCTGCTAAGAAGGATAAACATAAGGCAAGTTAAAATTTTTGAAAACACTCCAATGCGAAACTTTGGATACAAAAACGTTTTAAGGCATAAAAAATACTTTAAAATTTTTAAAAAGAAAGTTAGGGAGGAGATAGACAATGCGATGCTTAAAAAAATCTTACCTGTGGGTAGAAAAATAACTGATTTGAGGTGTGAGATAAATAGAGGAAAAATAACTTACGCAAGACAGCTTGCGACTTATCCTCTGCTTGTAGGTGTTGTTGGAAAATATGAAAAGAATACTTATATAGATGCTAAGGTTGTAGGTTACGGCATGAGATCAATAACGGCAATTGAGCCTTTGAATATAAACAAAGCTAATTTTTGGCAATTAGAATACTTGCCTATTAGTAAAAAAACGGTCGCAAAAATAATTTTGAAAAGACCATTTGAAAACATCGATGAAATTAAAAAGGTTTTAGGAAAGGAGTATGATAGAATTAAAGATTTTATTTATGTCTAACTCCATTCCAATTTTCATTACAAGTTTTAATATTGATTTAGATAGTAATTATGGCGGTTTAAATTTTTATAATTCTTTTCCACTGGAAATAGAGGGGTTCTAATACAATAAATAATGATAAATTAAATTAGATATAAAGGTAATTAAAAAATAAAACTTTTTAGAATGTTATTATTTCAAAATAAATAAATAAATGTTTAAATGGTAAAATTCTTAAAGCATCGTGAAGTCATTAACTTGATACTTATGAACATCTTCAATAGGCTTTTGACAACAACATCGATATTCAAAAACAGGGATGTCTTAAGGCATACATACATGCCCGAACAATTGCCCCATAGAGATGAACAGATTGAAGCATTAGCTTCGATATTAGTTCCCGCTTTAAGGGGTGAGACACCATCGAACATCTTAGTTTACGGTAAAACTGGAACTGGTAAGACTGCTACAATTAAGTTTGTTGGAAAGCAGCTTGAAGAAGTTAGTGCAAAGATGAACGTGAAATGTCACGTGCACTATTTAAATTGTGAAGTTATAGACACCCAATACAGAGTTTTGGCAAGCATAGCGAACGTTTTTGGTGGAAACGTTCCGATGACTGGCTGGCCGACAGATCAGGTTTATGAAGAAATGAAAAAAGCAATAGACAGAGAAGATAGAACAGTAATAGTGGTTTTAGATGAAGTTGATAAACTCGTTAAAAAAGGGGATGAAGTCTTATACAATCTTTCAAGAGTAAATTCTGAATTGAAAAGATCGAGAGTGAGCATAATAGGAATATCGAATGACTTGAAATTTAGAAACTTTTTAGATCCCAGAGTAAGTAGTTCATTAAGCGAAGAAGAGATCGTTTTTCCACCCTACAATGCTGAGCAACTTAGAGATATACTGCAACAAAGAGCTGAATTGGCGTTTTACGATGACGTTGTAGATGATGGGGTTATAGATCTTTGCGCTGCATTAGCGGCGCAAGAACATGGAGATGCAAGAAAAGCTTTGGATTTACTGAGAGTTAGTGCTGAGATTGCCGAAAAGGAGAGATGTAAGAAAGTGACGGTAGATCACGTTAACAAAGCTGTAAAAAAGATAGAAGCTGATCATGTTATAGAAGTGGTTAGAACTTTGCCAACACAATCTAAGATACTGCTTTTTGGAATGATATTGCTTACAGAATCTGGAACAGCTAAATTTACGACTGGAGAAGTGTATTCAATATATAAAAGTTTATGTAAAAAAGTTGGTTTGAGCGTGTTAACACAAAGAAGAATAAGTGATTTAATATCTGAGTTAGATATGCTTGGAATAATAAATTCAATTGTAATATCTAAGGGTAGATACGGAAGAACAAGAGAAATAAAGCTTGATGTGCCAATAAATTCAGTTAAGAGTGTAATATTGGAAGATTACAGACTCAAATCTCTATCAAAATTTGAAAAGCAGATAAAAAGTTCGTCTACGCTAAATTTTTTTGAATAATTTTTTATTTTGTTCTACCATTTTATAATTGACAGATATATTGAAAACCTACAAATTCGGTTACAAATTCTTTCATTGCATCTTTTTAATTCTGTGTTTAATTATATTTTTTATTTTTATTTCACCAATAGTTTCACTATTTTTAAACACAAAGAAAAACTAGGACTTTTGATTTTAATAAATTTTCTAATAATTAAACATGGGCCCGATTTGTATCAACTGATGGTTTCGAACAGGGGAAAATCTCAGAATTGTCACCGGAGATGTCACAGAGCTTCAGAAAATTCTGGAGGTAAAGGAAATGATGTGCAGATTACGGAGAGTATCGTGCTTGAGAAACTCATGGAGATTTACTCTAAAGAAAAAAGACCTGTGCACATAGGCGATTTAAAGCGAGTGTTTGGAGTTATCGAGAAGAGAGATTCTGCAAGATCAAAAAACTGGAGAAGCACAGACAAGATAGAGCATGCCCTGAGGAGACTGTTCAAAAAAGGTAAGCTCTCAAGGTCTGAAAAGCAGGTAAGGCTTGAGAATTATCCTTCCTCACCCTACGCAAGTGTAAAGAGCAGAACCGTGAATGTCTACTTCTACGCTCCTGCTGAACTTGCGGGAAAAACAGTCAGCTTTCACGCTAACGGTAAGGAGATTTCTGCAAGGTTCATCAGCCATGCGGAGAGGAAAAAGGATAAGCCAAAGAAAGAGATGGTTCTGGAAGTGCTCAGGAGCTCTGAGAGGGCGATGACAGCAAATGAGATCCTCGAGGAGATAAACAGAAGATATGGCGCTTACAGGATCGAGACGAAGCGAGATTTTTACAATGCGACGAGCTCGATAACAAGAGCCGTACTCAAACCTCTGAGGAAAGAGGGGCTGAGAGGTCTGAAGGTTGATGGTAAATGGGTGTGGTATTTCACTGAGGAACAGCTTGAAAAATACAGGGAGTACTACATAAGGAGCAGCGAGCTTTTGAGAACAGCTAGGGATCTTGTGAAGAGTGAGAAATGTGTGCCGCTGAGCAGGGTACTCTCCGAAATTGCCGCAACCCCTGACGAGGCGAAGTACCATCTGAAAAGGGTTGCGAAGTACATACCCGCTGATATAAGGGTGGAGAGTGAGAATGGCAGGATGGAGGTTCACGTCTCCGTTCCTGAATTAAAAAGAGATTCCTTCATAGACTGGCTCGGCTATGTCGTGCCCAGATCACAGTCGGGCTTTGGATATGAGAGCTTTCTCGTTGATCTTGAATCAGACTGGGTTGATGCTCTGAAAAGGGCTGTGAGAAAATCACTTGCAAGAATTAACATCAAAACGGTTATAGGCAGCTTCTATGAGAAGCTCATTGCAAGGCTTTTTGAGATCATATGCAGCAGGGCCGATAACCCAGCTCTCTCAAAATTCTCCATACCCTTTGTGTTCAGGGATGAGAAGGTTACGAACGTGTGGATTGTAACTGAAAATGGCAGAAAGCTGGAGTTCGATGTGCTGATAAGAGGAACTTTCTATCCCTTTGACATCATGGCAGGCGGAAGGCAATCGCTTGACATAATCATTCCAGTTGAGTGCAAGTACAGGATGGTGAAGCCAGAGGATGTTACGGCATTTGATGACAGAATAAGGGCAGCGTTTGGAGAGGCGAAGAATATCCTTCCCCTGATGATAGGT
Source organism: Archaeoglobaceae archaeon (assembly GCA_021163065.1). Lineage (GTDB taxonomy): Archaea > Halobacteriota > Archaeoglobi > Archaeoglobales > Archaeoglobaceae > B5-G16. The sequence goes on from JAGGXN010000037.1 coordinate 23,448, forward strand.
CTTGGCTGGAATAATGAAGCTTTACACATCGCTAAAAGGTTAGGGATAATGACTCTTTATTTCTCGTCCATAGACAGGCTGATAAGCGAGATGACAGGAAAGCGTTACAGGCATGAGCAGGAGTGGAAAAGGGTTGAGGAGATGCTGAACAGGGGAGAAATTACATTGAAGGAGCTGAGAGAGAGGTTGAAGAAGGGTGAGTGGAGGTTTGAGTTTGAGCGAGTTATATGCCACGCTTGCAGCTAAATTTTTGTCAGCTCTTCCACCAGTTTTTCCTTGGGAATACCATTCCATAACGAAACTTTCCTGAGAATATCATTTAGTGTGCCTTTCGCAATTTCCTTATGATAAGGGATTGTTATCCTGTGTCTGCCTATTTCCGTATCCTTTTCTAAAGTTATGTGGCTTCCTTTTCTCCTTACAATTTCGTAACCAAGTTTTACCAAAAGTTTAACGAGTTTATCTCCGCTAACCACAGGCAGCCTTTGCAGGTTCGCTCACCTTAAATTCCGATATTATCAGAGCTTCCATAGGTTCTTTAGAATCATGAAAATGCAGCTCAATAGCCTCTTTTATGTTTGCTACGAGTTCGTCCAATGTTTTTCCCTGTGTGAAAATATCATACTCAAAAGCTCTTGCACACCAGTATTCGCCGTCAAAATAAACCTCTATCTTCACCAGCATGAATAAAATTATAATCTTAAAATATATAAAGG
>JAGGXN010000211.1 GCA_021163065.1 Archaeoglobaceae archaeon
AGATAATTTCCACTATTCGATGCTGTAATGCTTATTGTTACAGCACTTGAAATGCCAATAAGAAAAACACTCAAAACCACAACTATGCATGCCAATTTTGCAGACAAGATTATCACCTCCATCATTTTAGCATTTTAGTATACAGATTATATCCATACATGTTAATTATAACGTACTTATTCAGATATTTATAATTTCCCAATCTTGTCAATTTTATTATTTTGTTTTAAAAAATAAAAATTAGAGCAAATTGTACTTACTTAAATAATCTAAAATAGCTTTGTTGAACTCATTAACTTTTTCCAACATTACCATATGCCCTGCATTTTCAATAACAACCAATTCTGCTTGTGGTATAGTAGATTTAAAAAATTGTGAATATTTTACCGGCGTTAATTTATCTTTATCGCCAACGATGATTAAAGTGGGGACATCAATTTTTATCTCTCCTATCTTATACTTTTCAAGCAAATCAAACTTGTCACACGCCTTTAAGTCTCTGAGTAAAACCTCGATGTTTTCCAAAAACCTCTTTTTCATGTCATTCTTCATACTTTCAGCAGCATTTGCAAATGACATTTCTACAAACTTGTCAATCACTTTTTCATCCCCTTTTTCCAAACCGTCAAGTATCTCCGGTAAAACCCTTAGTCTTGCTCCAGTTCCAACCAAAATGATGCCTAAAACACAATCTTTAAAGTTTAGATAGATTTCTTGAACGATGGCACCTCCCAAGCTATGGCCTAAGAAAACAGCTTTATCAAACAAATTTTTTGCAGCATTTGCAACGTAGAAAGCATAATCATAAACCGAATTAATATTTGTATCGTCACTAAAGCCATGTCCAGGCAGATCTATTGCAAAGCCACCTATTTCTTCCAATTGCTTGTCCCATAAACTGCTGTCACACCCAGAACCGTGAATGTATATCAAAGGAATGCTTTTTTTGCCCCTTTTAAATGCAATCTTAACTCCATTTACATCAACTTCAATATCCATGATTGTAAATTGTTAAAAAAAATTAAAAATTTTTGATAATCGATAATCTAAAAATTCAGTATGGGACAAATGTCAAGCCAAGTGCAAAGAAGATTGCTGATAGTAGCATCAGTGTTATACAGTATCCAAAGACGTCTCTTGCCCTAACAGCACAAATTCCAAGCAATGGAATTGCCCAGAATGGCTGAAATAGGTTTGTCCAAGCATCTCCAGCAGCGTATGCAATTATAGCCTTACCCATTGGAACGCCCAAATCCATTGCCGCCCTTGCAATTGTCTCACCTATTACTGCCCACTCTCCACCACCGGATGGTACAAATAGGTTAACTAAGCCTGCTGTGAGCCAAGCAATAACTGGAAAGGTTGTTGGTGTGGAAATTCCAACGAGCCATCCAGCCATTATCTTCCCTAAGCCTGAGAACTTTATCATACCCATGATTCCTGCATAGAATGGGAATTGTAAAACGATTCCTGCTGAAGCCGGAATTGCGTTGTAGAAGGCTTTGAGATATCTTATCGGCCTAAGGTAGAGCGCTAAGCCGACAAAGAGAAACGTAAAGTTAACTATGTTTAGGTTTAAATCACCTCTTACGATTGCATAGTAGTAAACAAGGTAGATTAAACCCATTAGAGCTAATATGCCTCCAATTATCCTGCTATCTTCTATTTTATCGGCTATAGTCTTTATTTTCCTTTCTTTTCTTTCCTCTTCCCTTTGCTCTATTAGATGTGGAGCATAGTAATCAATTCCGCGGCATCTCGACGGATCTATAGGCGATATGGCATACATAACAGCAACAACGAAAATTATCGACAAAACACTTAAGGTTAGGGCGTATGGAGAAAATATCGTTTGACTCGTAGGTATTATTCCGTACAAATCCTCGAAAAAGTGTCCCTTGGTGGCTGAAAGCAATGGTGCTGAGCCCGACAATCCCCAATGCCATATTATCCCTAAGCCCGTGTAACCGGAAGTCACAATTACTGGATAATGCACTGGAATGTTTCTGAAATAAGCCTGTCTACCCGTTTCCCTTGCTAACAAAGCCCCCACAATCAATCCCAATCCCCAGTTTATCCATGAAAACACCATTGAAACTAAAGCTACTAAAGCTGCTGCTTGCTTTCCATTCGATGGCTTTCTTGCAAGCCAAACGAGCAAAGCGTTAACCTTTGGATGGTAAGCTAAAGTGTAGCCTGTGACTAGAATCAGAACCATCTGCATTGCGAAGGTTAGCAATGTCCAGAATCCCTTATACCAGTATTTTATCATGTCCATTGGAGAGCTTTTTGCAATGAATATCCCCATCAAGTATGCTATAAATGTCAGTATTATAGCAAAAAGAAACGGGTCTGGCATCCACTTTTCAACGTTTGCTGAAATTCTATGGCCCATCGCTTCAAGAAAGTTTACCTTCTCAGCCATAAAATCACCAATGAATAATTGCTATAATAACTTAAATCGTTTGTTATTTTCTTAAATATTTATTAAAAAAATTTAAATGATTAATAAAACATCTTCATAGTCTATCACACCATTTTCATTCACATCAGCATTATTCATTACTTTAAACTCTCACAACTCTCTTTGAGTTATAAATTTAAGGCAACCTTCTCACGAATCGTTCGAAACCTCTGTCGAAGGAATACATTTCTTTAATATCCATATCCCTCATAACCTTGAGAGCTAAACAATCGTTTGCGTCTAATCCTGTTTCTGCCATCATAGCAATAGCGGCAAGGTAATCTTCAGCACGAACGTCAAATATTTTGAAATTTTCAAGAGAATAAAGCTCTAAGAATAGGTTCTGCAGAGTAGCCATATCCATTGACTTTTTCAGGAAGTTGTTGACTTCTGACAAATGCACAACAGTGGTTACTATCTCCTCCCCGTCATTTATCTTTTTCAATATCTTTTTTGATTCTTCTTTCATCCACCTCGCTTTTTCGCTTAGTTCTTTTCTCGGCTTATAATAGGCGTAGATAAATATATTTGCATCAAGGAATCTCATAGAACTCCCTCTCGAATTCTTCCCACTCCTCAATAAAATCCACATCCAAATCAACGCTATCAAAGTACTTAGTCAAATCAGGTTTTTTCTTCGGTATTATCTTTAGAATTCCCTTCTCCTTTATTATAAAGACTTCGTCACTATCTTTTAACTCCTTTTTTTTCCAATTTGATGGTAGAGTTATCCTTCCCTGCTTATCCACTTTCTTAACTTCAACACCATAACTCATTCGAATTCACCATATTTTGGTTAGTAATGGGGAAAATAAATAGTTTGTGGCAACTTAGTATGATGTATCTGAATAATTAAAACCCTCCTCACGACGATGGACTATTTTCATGTTACATCTCTTCAGAGAGACAATACAGGTTCTCTACAAGCATTTGGGACTTTGCTTAGATAAACATTGATCTCTCTCCAAACTTCAAAGAAGAATAGACAAATCGGACATGATCAAAACATGTTTTATCTACTGCAGAACTCTCATAGATCCAGTTTTACTTTAAAACATAATGGAAGTGTTAAGATTTTAAGGAAGTTTACAACATAGTTGGCGGCATAACACAATGGGTGGCTGATAATTATTATATTGTTCAGTGGTTGAGATAGGTAGAAGAGTTGGAATTAAGATGTAAAAGACTAAACTTTTATATATTTTGATAGATGTATAATCTAAAACTGGGTGATAGAATGAAAAGCATACTTGCTGCTATGCTACTGCTGCTTTTAGCAAGCGTTGCAACTGCAAAGGTTGTTTACGTACCTGACAACTATTCAACGATTCAACAAGCAATAAACAACGCTTCTAAAGGAGATACAATCGTTGTTAGAGATGGAATTTATGTTGAGAATGTTGTTGTTAACGTTGAAAGTTTAACAATAAAATCTGAAAATGGGTCTGCCAATTGCATTTTACAGGCTGCTTACAAAAGAAAGCCCGTATTTGATGTAAATGCCGATCATGTTAATATTAGTGGGTTTACGATTAAAAATTCTACCGCTTTCAGAATAGCTGGAATTCGCGTTAATGCCGCGAATTGTAACATAGCTAATAACAGCATACAGAACAATTACATTGGAGTTTATTTGAGGTATTCAGATAACAATTACGTAAAGAACAACGTTATTTCAAACAACACATTTGGAATTGAGCTGTATTACTCAAAGGGCAATGTTATCAAAAATAATGCATTGATCAACAACGGATTGTTTATCAAAGGTGATTTTGAAGATTGGAAAAATGTTGTTGAGAACAATAGTGTTAATGGAAGATCGCTTTACTACTTAAAAAATGTTAAGGACTTTGAAGTTTCAAATGCTGGGCAGATGATACTTTTCAACTGCACAAATGTAACTTTAAAAGATTTCGTTGTAAAAAGTGCTTCAGTTGGAATTTTGATCGGTTTTTCAAATGGCATCAATATTAAAAACGTTAGTTTATTCGACAACTATTATGGCATATACCTATACAAATCAGCAAATAACTCAATTTCTGATAGCAACGTATCTAAAAACGATTATGGAATCTATTTATACTATTCTAACAGCAACAGCATACTAAAAAACAGCATTCTGGAAAATCTAAAAACCGGAATCAAGATGATGTTCTCTGAAAGAAACGTGATTTTTGGCAACAATATAAGTCTGAACAAACTTGATGGTATTTTTGCATACAAATCGAACAGAAATGGAATTTTCAATAATAGAGTGATGCAGAATTACAATGGAATGCTATTCTCTGTGTCTAACGAAAACATTATTGCGTATACAACCTTTTCTAAAAATGAGCAATATGGGTTGAAGATGGAGCAATCAACGCGAAACTCTGTCTTAAAAAATGAAATAACCGATAACTTTTATGGAATCTACCTGTTTGCAGACAACAATACAATCGCTAAAAATAACATTACTGCTAATTCACATGGAATTGTAGCCTCGTTTTCGAAAGGCAACTTAATAAAGCAAAATAGAATCCTGTTTAATTGGGCCTATGGAATAGGTGTGGGATATTCCGAAAACAACGCAATCAATCAAAACATCGTTGCTAAAAACAATGGCGGCATTTACTTAAGGCATTCCATTAAAAATCGAATAATCGAAAACAATGTGTCTTCAAATAACTTAGATGGTATTAGCCTGTGGTACTGCAACAACACCGATGTGGAAGGAAACATCATATTTAACAACAACAACGGAATTTACTTACAAAACTCAAGCA
>JAGGXN010000233.1 GCA_021163065.1 Archaeoglobaceae archaeon
ATGCAATCCTCACACCAATTATCACAAACAAAGCCACAATCAGTGTTTCAACTCCCGCTTTTATGCTAATTTCTTTAATTACCAATGCAGAGAGTAAATCCGCCAACACAGCAGAACCTAAGGCTGCCAACAATCCATATTTTGTGTAGATTAATACCATAGCAACGACGAATGGTATTGTTGCGTTTGCTATTATGCTCGTTATTCCAGCCATTCTTGGACAGAGATTAAAAAATGCAAAGGCTAAAGCAGCAATCAATAGTTTCATAATCCTCCACCACGATTTAAATATAAAAAATTATGGAATGCTAATCTCTTTTTTCATTGCTAAGACTCCTGGAAGCACTAGCAGTAAATTAAGCGTCTCTGGTCTAACGCTAATTGTTACTTCTTCTCCAGCAATAATGCAGCTTGCATTTTATATCTTCTCCACACAACGTAATCGTCAATGAGTTTATCGAAATATTCGTGATTGTGAAAACCATATTCCATAAGCAGTTCTAAGGCTCTCAAATTCTTCAAAGCCTATTTCGTATTTTTTCTCTGAATTTTCTGTCAACTTTTCTTACCATATTTATCACCCAAACTCTACGGAGGCAACTCCCTCCTCTCTTTGATCAACCTCGATGTTCCTGGTATAGCCAATGGCAGGAGTATCATCTCAATCCTAAGATCATCTACTATACTCCACTCTTCACCAACTATCACTGCATCCAATCCATTTGCTAACATTACGAGTATGTAAAGAATGCTAAAGGTGAGAAGAATTAAAGAACCGAATTCGTAGAAGGCATAGTGTTCTCTATGCGTTAAACCTCTCAAAAACACTGCCGATATAGTCAGCATTACCAAGCCTCCGAATACATCACTCGGAAAGAGTTGGAATACCGCTTCCCCCTTCAATCCTCCTGCAAGCTCAATTAAGCCAGCTGCTAGCGTTACTATAAATAAAATCGCCGAATTCCACCTCATTCAAGCCACCCCCAAACCGACAGCAATTCCATAGATAATCCCAGCTACAACGTAAGCTAATACGAGCTCGTAAGCAACGACAAAAGCTGTCCACTTCCAACTACCAAGCTCCTGCCTTAGAATTCCAATTGTAGCTAAGCACGGCACGTATATCAACGTTATTGCCATCAAAGCCAATGCAGATGCTGGAGTGAAGTGCTGTGGTATAACATCGGCAACCCCCTCCTCACCAACACCATATATCATTCCCAAAGTTCCAACAACGATCTCCTTAGCCATGAAACCCCCAACTAAGGCCACTCCAGCAGTCCAATCCAAACCAAAAGGTTTGACTATTGGTTCAACTGCATGACCTATCATCGATGCGTAAGAATTTTCAATAAGCTCGCCACCGTTGGTTGCATCCCAAGGATGCGTCGTCAAGAACCACATTATGATTGCTCCAATGAAAAGTATCGTTGCAGCCTTCTTCAAGAAGATCAAAGTCTTACCCCAAGCGTTCATCAAAACACTTCTTAGAGTTGGAGTCTCATAGGGTGGTAGTTCCATAAGCAAAGGGGAAGGTTTTCCACCGAATATGAACTTCCTGAACAGTGTGGCCATTATTGCAGCAAGCAATATTCCGAGTAGATACATCGATGTCACCACAGCACCGGCAACCTCCTTGAAAAAAACACCTGCAAAGAGCACGTAAACTGGTAATCTTGCAGAGCAAGACATCAGAGGATTCACCATTATTGTAATCTTTCTATCAACATCGTCCTCCATTGTTCTCGTGGCCATTATTGCCGGAATGTTGCAACCGAAGCCGAGAAGCATAGGAATGAATGATTTCCCCTGCAGTCCAACCTTTGTCATTGCTCTGTCAACGACAAATGCTGCTCTCGGCAAATATCCAGTTTGTTCAAGTATTGTTAACGCTATGAAAACGAAGGCTATTGGCGGTAAAAATACTAAAACAAAACCCCACCCTCCAAAGAAACCATCACTCAGAAACGATGCAACATAGGAATTTTCAATTCCGCTTGCAATGTCTCCACACCATGAGAAGAAGACGTCTATCGCATCACTGAAAGGTGCTGATACGCTGTATGCAAACTGAAACACAGCCCACATCAAAGCTAAGAATATTGGTATTCCAACGTATTTATCCGTTACAACCGTATCTATTATGTCTGAAAACGTTTTAGGCTTCTCAACTCTCTCAACGCATTTTCCTACAATTTCACCAATCTTCTCATATCTTGCAACGGCTAACTCACTGACGAAATCCATTTCTCTACCACCTCCCCATCTATTCCAGCTTCCCTCATAATTTCATCATCAAATTCGAGCAACTTTATCGCAACAAATTTCGGAGGATAGTTTGGAAGAATAGAATTCTCAATTATCTTGGATTTCACAAGTTCTATGTATCTTTCAATTCCATCTGAATATCTTACATACGGCTCTCTCTTAACCTTTGAGGCTTGTAAAATTGCATTCTTTAGCTCTTCTATTCCCACACCTTTCACGGCAATAGTTGGTATTACCGGAATCCCAAGCTCTTTCGAGAGTTTTCTTACATCTATTTTGTATCCCTTTTGCTCTGCAAGATCCATCTTGTTTAGAGCTATTACAATGTTTGCCTCCATTTCCATCAGTTGCATTGTCAAATAAAGATTTCTTTCAATGTTTGAGGCATCAACGATGTCCACAACTACATCCGGCTTCCCCTTTAAGATGTAATCTCTCGCAATTTTTTCATCTATTGAATGAGCTGTAAGTCCGTAGATTCCCGGCAAATCAACGACGTGGAATTCAACGTCCCTATACTTGTATACTCCCTCTTTCTTTTCAACCGTAACCCCCGGCCAGTTTCCAATCTTCTGCCTCATCCCCGTTAATGCGTTGAATATCACGCTCTTCCCCACATTCGGATTTCCAGCCAAAGCAACTCTTATCATTTCTCCCTCACCTCCACTATCACATTTTCAGCCTCAGCTTTGCGAAGGGAGAGAGAATAACCTCTAACTTCTATCTCCATTGGGTCTTTCAGGGGAGCGTTCCTAACAACCTTTAGCTCCACACCTTTTGTCAACCCCATCCCCAAAAGCTTCTTCGCTAAAGTTGAGTTTCCTACTATATCCAAAACGATTGCTTTTGTTCCCGGTTTTAGGTTGTGCAACCTTCTCATAGTTAAAAATTTTAATTTAGCTGAATAAATACTTAATCCTAATAAATTTAGGTTGCAATTTGATTAGCCTAAAAGATTTAGATTTTCAATAAACTTCCTAATAGTTTAAAATTTCAAAAAGAACAAGAACATTCTACAAAACTCTTTAAAGTGTTCAAGCTATTCTAGCCTATAATTTTTTATAGCTTCAATCATATATCCACGGAATTGCCTCAATTCTAGCTAATTTGCCTCCTTCTTAGCGACTGAAGGTAAAATTACTGTAGAATCTGCACTTTTAACACATCAAAACGAAAAACAATGTTTCTCACAAAAGAAATTTGGAAAGAAGAAATTTAAATTTTCTTAACCCAAACTTTTTCAGCCAACCCTCTCCCTATAGTTACTAACTTTCCCTTAACATTCACATTTATGCCTATTTCCTCTTTTCCTTCTTCTCTCCCCTCAACTGATATTAGCTTTATCTTCTTCTCTTTTATGTCTCCTAATTCTTGAGAAATTTTCTTTCCACCTATTATATTCTTGACAACGCCCTCCTCATCTTCGTTAAGAAAGCTTGCTTGCATCAAGCTACCCTCTTTTTCTATCAAGATTTTCGCAGCTTCTCCGGGGCCGAGTTCGTATTCATTTCCATCTATTTCAAATTTAAAGGTTCTTTCCGCAGTGTGACCAACAGCTTCAACTTCCTTTCCTTCCACTACCCCTATCTTATATAATCCTTCTTTCAAATCCTTTCCCAGCTTTTCTAAACTTTCTATTTTTACTTTTCCCTTTTCAACTTCTAATAAAGTCTTTCCCCCTTCCACATCTATCTCCTCAGCTATACCCTCTTGGAATTACGATATCTCTATCATCCACTTTCAAGATTAGAGGGCCGTAGTGCTCGTGAGTAACCCTTTCGACCTCTATAATTTCTCCTACATCGATGTTCAGATCTTTCAACTTCTTTTCTACATCCTCACCGCCCTCAATTCTTACAACCTTCACCTTTCCTTCAGCTTCGCTCAAAGGTATTAAATCCTTCATTCTATCACCCCCACACATTTAGTATTAGGGTAATAAATATTTAAATCCTAATAAATTTAGATTCTTTTTTCTTTTCCTAATTCATTTCATTTTTGCCCTTTGTCTCCTAATTTCTCTCTTCAGTTGTCTTCTAACTTCTCCTTTCAGCACCTTAACCTCCATTTCGAGCTCTCTGATTCTTTCAAAAGCGTAATCTCCACCTATCCTATTGAATTTTACTTCCATTTCAACTTTTTCCGACTTTAAACGGTTCAATTCTTTAGTAAGCTCGAAAACTTTATTTCTAAGCTTACATTTTTCAGAAATAAGTTCGTCTCTCTTTTTCTTGAGCTTTTCGATCTTAGCCCTTAATTCCTCAACCCTGGCTCTCAACATCTCAATCGAAGAATAATCGTAGCTTCTGTTTCTCAAAGATTCCAGCTCTCTCATGTGAACAATTTGAAAAGTTAAAGGCTCTAAGTTCCTGTCCTGACAAGCTATCCAAATTAGGGCACCTATCGGAGTTTTGCAATTTCCACTTTTTATTTGCTCAAAAGCTTCTTGTGGTGTTAGGTTGATATTGTAAAACTTTCTAAGTAGTATTCTTTCCATCATTTTCGAGATGTGATTTCTTGTCTTGCATGCTGAAACGAGATACCCATGTAGGTAAGCAGGATCCCCATCAATTCTCAACTTTTTTGCTATCTCTTCGAGATCATTTTCATCGAGCGATGTTCCAAGCATTCTACAAACAGTATGTCCTTTTAAATCCCAAAGATGTCTCATATAGGTGATTCATTATGTTAGAATTAAATATAATTTGTCCTTAATATTTTTTGCTTTTAGATTTTAGACCTAAAAATCTAAAGTTTTTAGAAACTTTGTTAGAGAACCTAAATTATTTAGGATTAACTATATATCTCTCTAAGTAAAATTTTTTACTATGAAAAAGTTGGTAGGATTAGTAGTGGCTTTAGTTAATATTGGCCTTGATTGCCCCCGCAAATGCTAAGATTGGCGTTCTCGTAGTGGCACATGGAGGAGGTGAGGATTGGAATACCGTGGTAGAAAGGCAATTTAGCGAAACTCAAATTCCGTTTCCAAAAGAAATTGCATTCCTTGAATTTGAAAAGACCAAGACAATAGAAAGAGGTATTAAAGTACTCGAAGATAAAGGCTGTAATAGAATTGTAATCGTTCCTTTATTTATCTCCTCATATAGTGGGCACATAGATGAAATAAGGAAGATAATTGGAGTTGGTGATTGTAAAGAAAACGTCTCAACGATAAAAACTGAAGCCAAAATAATTCTTACCGAAGCGATTGACGAGGATGTAATACCCTTCATAGTTGCCGATAGAGTTAACGAAGTTAATGGGAGTTCAAATGCAATCGTTTTGGTAGCACACGGAACGAAGCCTGAAGATGATTTGGAAGAAGCTTATCTGAAGCAGTGGAAGCGTAATCTTGAGAGTATATGCAGTAGAGTCGAGTCCCTCACCGGTTTAAAATGCGATTACGGCTTCATGCATGGGGAACCCAACATTAGAGCTACCGTCTCCAAATACGAAAACCCGGTAGTCGTCCCAATCTTTATCGCTGAAGGCTACTTCACAAAAAAGAAGATACCAGAAATGCTTGAAGGACTAAATTACACAATTACAAAACCGTTGCTTCCTCATCCCCTAATATCTAAGCTAATCGAAGAGAGAGTTTTCGAGGTTATATCTCCCGCGGTTCCAATTAAAGAGAATGGTAAAATTAAAATCGTTAGGTTTGAAGGTGTCAGAGACTACATCGGCAAAAACTGTATGGGTTCTCTGATTGTATTCAAATTTGTAGAACTTGCAACATTAAAGTTTGGAATATTGAATTCAAGTGAGGTATCAGTTGTGAGTTATTGGGATTGCCCGCACATAAACATGACATTTGATTACCTATTGAAAGTTGGGAACAAATACAAAGTTCAAAAACCTGAAGAATTAAAGTTTGAACTGATATACGGGAATAAAAAAATAGTAGCCTCAGCTAAAGTTCCAGATAAATTCTACATACTACGCGAAAAGAAACATTTAGGAAATATAACAATGGAAGAACTTAAAGAATTTATGAAAATAAAGGAGGACACATTTAGTGTGATGGACGAAAATCCTGAAAAGATTTTTGATTATTACATTGAATCCGTGCAAGATGAAGTATACACACCAATGAAATATCACGAGGTCGGTAAAATGAATACGATTACCTAAGAGATACGGATTTAATGGAGAAAATTAGATTTAAATCTAAAATTTTCTTAGTATTTTCATCTTTTTTGAAAGAAAAGAAAAGTTTTGTAACACTTTTTCGAGGCTGTCAAGTTAACATCTCCTATAATATTATTTTAGCATTTAAAATTTTAGAATTTTCTACTTTCGCTCTATCACAAGGATGAACACCAGTTCTACAAAACTCCCTGAAATGTTCGAGCCACTTCGGATTTATGGCTGGACACTCTTCTATAAACTTTACAAAATTCTTAAGCTGTTTAACGGTTTCAGAGTGTAAGACATGCTCTATCGTGCATGCATCCTTTTCGGCAATGTCTTTTGGAATTCCTAAAGTTGTAAGAAACTTTACAAGCATCTCCCTCCTCTCTCTTACATCTTTCGCTATCTCTTTTCCTTTTTCTGTCAACGCTACAACAAGCCTCTTCTTATATATTGTATAACCTTCTTTCGAGAGTTTTTTGAGCATTTCAGATACTGTTGCGGGTTTGACGTTCAATCTCTCTGCTATGTTCTTTACTCTTGTAAAACCATTCTCCCTGCAAAGTTCGTAAATCACCTCCAAATAATCTTCACCCCTCTTCCCTAACATCGACCATCACCCTTATAGCCAAACCTTTTCCTATTACGAACTTTGTACCACTATTGAAATTAGCATTATTCTCTCCTTTCCCCTAAAACCAAAATTTCTTTGTCTGATACAATCCCCCATAGTTGTAGGCCTCTTTAAAGCCTCCTATTCCTCTGAATATGCTAACACTCTCCCCTTAGCACCTCTGGTAACATTGATAGCGGAATTAGATTCATTGAAATTTAGGATAACCTAAAAATATATAATTTTTTCGGTTTACCTAAAAATTTGGCTAAATCCTAACTTCTATCCCCTTCATTTTCAAATAACTCTTAACTTCTTGAATTGAAACTTCCTTTCTATGGAATATTCCCGCTGCTAAGGCAGCTTCAACGTCTGTTTTTGTAAAAACTTCATAAAAATGTTCTACGCTTCCAGCACCACTTGAGGCAATTACGGGAATGCTAACAGCACTTTTTACATGGTTTATTAACTCAATGTCATAGCCCAGCTTCGTCCCATCTCTATCTATACAATTCAGCAGTATTTCCCCAGCACCAAGCTTTTCGCATATTGTTGCAACCTGTATTACGTCAACATCTCTTTCCTCTCTTCCTCCTTTAACTGTGCATTGATACCAGCAGTATTTCTCACCGTTAGGTCCTGGTATAGACGTTTTGATCACACTATGCTCGGTATCGTCTGGCGATTCAACATAAACTCTTCTTGGATCTATTGAAACAACAACAGCCTGACTACCATAAACCCTTGAAATCTGCTCAATTGAACTCTCACCAGTTTTTCCGTGCTTTAGATAATTTTCAACTGCGTAAATCGCATCGCTTCCAATTGAAACTTTGTCAGCTCCAGACCTAAAGTATTCTGAAGCTACCTCTAAAGCTGAATAATGCGTACCATCGTAATCCGTGTAATCTTGTATACCGCCACCAATTGTTAATGGAACAAATACATTCTCAGATGTTAATCTTAAAACCTCCAACATTGGCTGATCTTTTAGCGGGAAATCTCTAAAGCCTGTGATGTTTAAGAAAACTATCTCGTCTGCACCCTCTTCAAAGTACCTCCTTGCCAATTCAACGGGCTTTCCAAGATTTCTTACCCTCCCTTTCTCCCTAACATCATACTTGTCGCCTTTTGTGACAACTAAATCTCCCTCGTCGTTTGTTCTTACATCCAAGCATGCTATAATTCTCTTTGCAAGCTTTGTCTTATTTGATGTTTTGATCGTTTTTGGTTTCGTATTATACATTTCTAAGTTATCATATTCCAGAAAGTTCTTCAAAATTTTTAATCCTGCAATACCACTCTTTTCTGGGTGAAATTGAACTGCAACAACGTTTCCTTTCTGCACAGCGCTAATAAACTCTCCTCCATAGTCAGTCGTTGTAAGAATCCAATCTTTATTGTTTTCGTCGGGAACAGCCCTATATGAATGTACAAAGTAAAGTTTTTCATTGTTGTAGTTAACAAACAACTTTGATGGTTTTTTTATCTTTATACCGTTCCATCCAATGTGTGGGACTGACAGCTTTGCATCATCAAATCGTTTTATGTGGCCTTTTATAATTCCCAACCCTTTAACATTAGGAGCTTCCTCACTTCCCTCAAAGAGGGTTTGCAAACCCAAACATATTCCCAAAAACGGTTTTCCCGATTTTATGTATTCAATGAGCGGTTCAACGTAGCCATTTTCTTCTAACCTTTTCATCGCACTACCAAAGCTCCCAACACCGGGAAAAATCAGTTTTTTTGCATTCGTTATGTCTTCAGGTTTGGAAACATCTTTAACTTCATATCCTAATTTCCTTATGGCGTTTCTAACGCTTCTTACGTTTCCCGCTCCGTAATCGAGCAAAGTTATCATTTGGCGTTGATTTTTTAGAGTGATATATAAGTGTGTTGCAGATCTAAATTTTAAATTAATAAGACTTTAAATTGTTTCGTAAGCCTCTTTTAAGAATTTCTCTCCTTCATTAAACTTCTCTATCGCTTTTCTAAGCAATTCAGAGACCTCCGGCCTTTCATCTTCCATTTTTTCAGCCCATTCCTCATATTTTGCAACATGCTCTTTATTATGTTCAATCCAATGCTCAAGCAGATGCTTTAACTTTTCAACACTCATGAACCTTGTTTTTCATTGCAGCATAAGATATTTTCTATTGTTATTAAGTGTTGTTATGAACAAAATTACAATTAAAATTTAAGAAAAATCAATCTAAATCTGCATCGGCAAATTCTAACTGTTTGTGAACACAATGAAACAATAATGAAAGATACTTATTTAGAAGGTTGCTGGAAATGTTTAGATTGATTAACTTAACAACCTCACTTTTATCGATACTTTTATCAATTATACAATCAAAACTTAAAGATTGAGATTTCAGCAATTCTCATAGGCTTGTGCTAATCCTTGCTATTTCTTCTTTTATAGCCGGTAATGGTGTAAAAACACTAATTACAAGATTTTTTTGTATATCCCATGTTAAATTGAATAGCTTGAAGCATGGAATCGGAAAAAACTAAAGCTTCTCTTTGAAACAGTGGATTGGGCAACAAAAAGCACACAGAAAAGTACGATGAGTGTTCAGAAGCAAATCTATCTAGGCTATTGAGTAGGGCAGTAAAAGAATTTAGAAGGGTGAAAGACTTTTGGAGAAGGCATATAGAAGGCTTTGATATGTATTAGATTGAATTAACTAAACTTTTTACTAGTTAGTGATTAAGCAATACCTAAGGTAAATATAATTAGCAAACCTATCACACCGAAGAGTAAGGCTAATTCATTCATTAGAAGTAAAATCATTGTAAGCCTAATCCCAAAAGAGCCAAACAGAGAGACGTTTATTGGCATTGAAAATCTTAGGCTTTCAACGATTCTGTGAAAGGCTGATGCTATCATTAGTAAAATCAAGGCAATCCTACCATCAACTTCATTTTTGGCGAGTAAAGAACCAGTAACACCCAATCCAGCGATTGTACTGCTTGTTCCAGTGACCAATATAATAAGTTGAGATGCTTTAAGATTAAAGTGTGAAACAAGTGAATTGAAGCCCAAATCTAATAACAGTATTGCCACAAAAATGCTTGGTATCAAAACGAGTAAAACTCTGAAAAATTGCTTAAAAGTATCGAATATGCTGTTTTTTAACGAAACGTCTGCTGTGTAGTTTATAACTCCACCAGTTAAATATTTTCTACCCAAATACACACCAATTAGAGCTACTAAAAATCTTGATAGTATTTCCAAAAACACGTAGATTGTACCTAACTTCAACCCTAAAGCTGAAATGGCGACAGGAGCTAGTAGAAGTATCACAATTCGAATACCCATTGGAAACATACCAATTATTGAGGCAATTATAACTTCCTTGTCATCTATCAACCTTTTTTTGTACATATCTGCAAGTATTGACAATGCCGTTACCTTATGTGCAAAAAAGGCTGCAACAGCAACACCACTTTTTAAATTTGCAAAGGATGTTAATTTAAGTATTTTATCATTTACTCTCTTAAAT
>JAGGXN010000080.1 GCA_021163065.1 Archaeoglobaceae archaeon
GAGGGTGAAAATCTTCTTTTGTTCCATTACGGCTAAAAATCCCGTTAGATGCTGGAATTTGTTCTGTAAGCTGTTTATGTGGTATTATAATCATTTGAGGTGGTGTCTGTGTTAAGTGGACAGGTCTGTCTGCGAAAATCTACAGGGATTTTAAGAAGAAACAAGACATCTCAAAGGATGTCGTGAGACTCAACTACACTCTGGCATACACTCTCGGCCGACAAAGAAGAAAGGAAATTGAGCCTGTAGCAGAAGTTCTAAGCAGAGTTCTGCCAAAATTAAAAATGGTGGAGAGAATAACTATGAAAAAGTTCACGACTTTTTACAGGCTGTTGTGGCTTATCACAAGCTCTTAGGAGGGAGGGATTGATATGGGAGAGGCTATTTTCGGTAAGGTCATAATTAACGGTAAAATAAAGCTGAAAACCGGATTGCATATTGGTGCCAGACAGAGGCTATCGAAATTGGAGGTTTAGATAATCCGATTTTTAAGGATCCGAACACTGGCGATCCATATATTCTGGGATCATCTTTAAAGGGGAAAATGAGGAGTCTCTTCGAGAAAGCAATGAGTGCCAATCAACCTCCGGAAAAAAGAGGCCGGGGAGAAGATAAATGGTTTAATAGAAATATTGGAGATGTGTGGATTCACGTGTGTAACACACTTGAAGATGCTGTAAAATGTCCAGTTTGCAGACTCTTTGGCATTTCAGGGAAGAGAAGCGGAGACAAAAACTATCCATCAAGAACAATTTTCAGAGACGCACATCTGTGTAATAAGAATGAGCTGGAGGAAGTTATCGAGATCAAGTATGAAACTGCCATAGACAGGATAACCTCGGCAGCAAATCCAAGACCGATGGAGAGAGTTGTTCCAGGAGCTGAATTCGCCTTTGAAATCGTTTACAATATTGAAAACGAAGATGAGAAAAAAGAGGATCTCAGGAACCTCATAAACTTGATGAAAATGCTCGAGGACGATTACCTTGGCGGATCTGGTTCAAGAGGATACAGGAAGATTGAGCTTAGGATAACAAGAGTTGTTGAAAGACCAAAGGAATACTATCTCAATGAAGGGGCTGAGAGGGAGTTGCTTAAAAAGGAGGAAGGAGTTAGGCCCGAGGAAGCACTTAATCAAATTCTGGAGAAGATATGAAGGCTAAAGTATTCAAGCTTTATTTCGAAACACCTCTGAGGATTGAGGTGGCCGGGATTGGGCTGGAAAAGACAGGGGACATTCTGCACTCAGATACACTGTTTGGAGCGATAGCAAATGCGCTGAGCCGGTTGAATGAGGGCGTGGAGGAGTTTATCAGTATAGTCAGAAACGGGGAGCTGAAGTTCAGTTCCGGTTTCCCCTTTGAAAACGGAACATACTACCTGCCAGCTCCACAACTGCCAGTGGAGAAAAAGTGGAGATTTCTATCTCTCGAGAATTTTGAAAAGGTTATTTCCGGTGAGATTCAAGACGTTAAAGGGGATGAAGTAAAATCCATAGAGAAACTAGAAATTCCAAAAGTCGTGCTTGACAGGACAACATCCAACTCCGGGATATACTACTTGGCCGCATTAAAATTCGCCAAAAACTCTGGACTGTATTTCATGGTTGATGGAAATGATAGAGCGATTAGACAAGCCCTTAAGTTCTTGCAGGATGAGGGAATTGGAGGCAAGAGAACTTAGGGTCTCGGAAAGTTCAAAATGGAAGAAGGTGAGATCCAAATAAGAGAAAAAGGTGACTGCTATACAACACTTTCCCTAACCTATCCAAAGAATCTCGACAGCATAGTTTACTGGAAGCCTGTAGTAAGAAGTGGGTGGATAAACGCACCAAAGGCGACCTTAAGAAAGCCAAAAGTAATCATGGCTTCAGAGGGATCCATTTTCAAGGACGCTGAAGAAGGGGAAGTCATAAACCTGAGCATCGCTTACAGTGACCTTTCAACAAAAGCAGGGCATAATGTGTATCTGAACGGTAAATCATTTCTCGTAAGGATGGTGGTTGCTGATGAAACTTGAAATTCTAACACCCGTTCACATCGGCTCTGGAGACAGATATCTCGCAACGGATTTTGTGATAAAAAGGGATAAAGTTGTGTTCATAAATTCAGTGAGATTCTTCGAAGAAGTCGATAAAAAAGGATTAGATCCAATAGATGTTGCAAAGGAGATAGGCGAAGGTAAAAAATCCATTGAAGATTTTGTGGACCCGTACAAAATAAAGATCAGGGTGGTTCCTTTTAATGGCAGAAAGCCAGGAAGAGAAATTCTGGCGCACATAAAGAGCCAAGGGAGACCATACATTCCCGGATCATCTATAAAAGGTGCGATAAGGACAGCACTCCTATGGAAAGAGGTCAACGACAACAGAGATCTTCTCGACTGGACTATTAATCATATCAAAGGGAAAATTAGGGGGAGAAGCAAAAGAGGCTATCTCGACAGAAGAGATTTGATAAAACTTGATGATGAACTTGAAGAAAGAGTATTCAGAAAAGCGAGGCTCACTGAAAAAAGAGCAGATCCGAAGAACGACCTTCTGAGAGCCCTGAGAACCTACGACTCCGAATTCGTTGATGGACACAGTATTTACCAAATAAACTTTCTCGGAATGGGAAACTTCAGCGTGCTTGCAGAATGTTTGGATGCGGGACAGGTGGTTGAGTTTGAAATGAACATCGATGAGTTCGCCTTGGATGGGGCACCGGGTGGTATTCTTCAACAATTGGAACATTACTGAAAACACACCCGGAGTTTGAAAGTATAAGGGAAAAGCTCGGACTTGGTAGAAATCCAAAAGCAAAAAGAAAGTTCAGCAAAAATTTCCCAACGATAAGGCGAATTACATTCGACAAAAGACCCTTGGGATGGATTTCGATTTATGAGTGATATAGTAAAAGTAACAATCGAATTTGAAGCTTTAGAGAGCAAAAGATTCAGGATGTACTCTGGAGCGTTTGTGAGGGGTTTTGTTTACTGGGTTTTGAGTAAGACGAACAGAACTTTCGCAGAAAAGTTACACTCAAGCAAGAACATTTCTCCATTTTCAGTAACACCTGTAATGTCCAATGGCAAAGTCGTGGATAGACTTGAAGAGGGAAAAGAATACAAATTTTCAGTAACGTTTTTTGTTCCTGAAATTGGAGAGGCTATGAAAAATTACCTTGTTTCTGCAGAAAATGTTTATTTTACTGCTGCAAAGAATCCGCTGAGGAAAATTGGAGTTAAATATTGTGACAAGGATTCTTTGAGTAACAAACCCGTTTCAAAGTTTAATATTGATTTTATCACACCATGCTATTTCCGCATACCGTCAAAAAGCTATCGCTTCGTTCCATTACCAATTCCAAATCTAATTTTTAGAAACCTTGCAAGAATTTACTCAGCTTTTATTTCAGAGATTTCACATGAATATAGAGAATGGCTAGATGCTGGAGGCATAGTTGTTTCAGGTTTAGACATTGAGACACAGAAAGTTATGCTTAAAAAAATGAAGTGGGATATCGGTTTTATCGGAAAAGTTTATTTTAATTTACCTAAAGATACGTATAATGAAGATTTTGCCAGAATTACTTCAAAACTCTTATCTTTTGGAGAATATTCAAATGTTGGTGACAGTAGAACCTCTGGATTTGGAGTGATAAAAGTTAACTTTCTCGAATGATTACAACATCGAGTTTGTTGAAGTGTTTATCAAAAGTGTAGATTTCCTTAATCCCTTTTTCCCTCATTTTTAGATAAGCTAAGGCATCATTGACGTCAACAGACTTTTCTAATGCAATCAAAGAAGCTTTTAAGTAGTCTTCAGCTTTAACTTCGTAAACTTTGACATTTCTAAGGCTCATAAACTCTTTAACAAATTCAGCAGACATTTTAATACTTTTCCTGCTTGCTATGATATTTGCCACTTCACTTAGATGCACCACAGTTGTTGCTACAACTTCTCCTTGCTGTATTCGTTTAAGAATTTCTATTGATTCTCTTTTTATTTTCGCAATATTGCTGTTCGGATTTTTTTGGCTTAAGTAATGCGTAGATTAAAACGTTTGAATCAACGAACCTCATATAGCTTTTCTTTCATCTTTTCCCATTCTTCCAATTCTTCAACCTCAATAGTGTCTATGAACTTCACTATATTTCCTTTTCTTGGAAAAATTTCCAATTTATCATCGAAAACGATGATCATAACTTCATCTCCATGTTTTTCCCTCCACTTTTTTGGAATGGAAATTCTACCATGTTTGTCCAATTTTTTAATTTCTATACTCATAAAATTTAATTAATGCCACTCTTATTAAATTTTTGCCAATTTTGATTTAAAACATTAAGGTCGCTTTTCCAATTCCATTTTACACAAACCTTGTGAGGAGGTCTCATAAATAGAAGAAAATTTCTTGCTGTTCTCTTTAAGAGATTCTAACAAGGTTTTATGATCCAGTTTTTGCTGCTGATGTAACATTTTCGTTCTCTTTATGAGATTCGGGGACATCGAGATTGACGAAGATGCGGAATTCCATTTACCAAGGTTTCCGTTCTCTTTATGAGATTCCGACATTAAAATCTGTTATTTCAACATTAATAAGCTTTTTCTTTTCTTCTTTTTCAAATGCTTGTTGGTTTGATGCATTCTTGTCAAGGAGTATTTAAAGGGCA
>JAGGXN010000176.1 GCA_021163065.1 Archaeoglobaceae archaeon
TCACACATTTGTTTTTTGCTAATTTTGATTAAATTTTTTAATTTATATTTATTCGTGGGAGTTAATAAAAAATAAATTACATTAATAGTAGGGCAACAAGTATTATCCACTCTCCGTCAACAAACAAGTCTAATGACTTTCCGATCTTTTTCGAGTTGCAAAAGTGTAGTATGTATGTGAAGGAGTAGATTACTGCAAATAATAAAACCACTAAAATGTGACTTGTAAATAAATTTAAATAATACGCAATTGCTAACCATGGCAAAAACGTTGAGTTTAAAGCTAGCAGTAGCTTTTTTGTGTTCTCAACACCAATTGTAACAGGAATTGTTGGTATGTTGTTCTTTTTATCTCCTTCAACATCTCTAACATCAAACAGTACTGAATTTATGAAGCTCCTTAGAGTAAAGAAGTAGAAGATTAATAGTATTGTGATCAATTCTTTTGAATGGCATATTGCAGGCAAAAATGCAGCAACGATTCCCCAAGATAGCGCTATTATTATGTTTTTAACAGCTGTGATGTCCTTTAACCTTGGGATTTTTGGAGAAATTCTTATACTGTATAATATCCCCGCAAATAGTGGTGTAAGCAATATTGGAATTGAAGCAACATTACTTCTGGCTCCAATAATTAATGAGATTATAAAGGAGGATATTACGGTTAGTTTAAAAACATTCTTAATTTTTGCGATAAGTTTAGCCCTTTCAGGCGTGTTAATCATATCTTCTTTCAAATCTGTTAGTTTGTTTATTCCGTACACACCCAATATCATAAAAAATGTTGCTGCTATTAAATTGTGTGATGGTGGAACACTAAACATGGCAAATGAGAAGTAGATTTTAAGAGATCCGCTAATTGCGAGAAACAATGATGTTGAAATTAGAAATGAAAAAACACCTTGCAAAAATTCAAAAATTTGCTTAAAATTATTTCTAAACAAAACATACTGATACATATCACCTCACCCATACTTCTTTTTAGCTTTACTTCTGTACCAATTGAAAAGATCCAAACCCCAATTTAGTGCTTTATTATCTTGGCTAACCAAGTCCATAGTTATGTCATAAGTTCCATCGAGCTTGAACAAGCCAAGTGACAAGAACGTGTCCGTAACTGTAAATGCTATTTTAATGTCTTCAAGGGTGTATATTTTTAACAACCCCTCATTACCCTTATTTCTTAGATAATCTTCTCCAACGTCTTCTTCGACCTTTTTTAGAACGTCTTTTG
This sequence comes from Archaeoglobaceae archaeon, assembly GCA_021163065.1. Taxonomy (GTDB): domain Archaea; phylum Halobacteriota; class Archaeoglobi; order Archaeoglobales; family Archaeoglobaceae; genus B5-G16. Next base: position 1,234 of record JAGGXN010000176.1, read on the forward strand.
TTAATATTAGTTCGACAAAAACACCCCTGTCTAGTGATTTTGTAAATACCTTTGGATAGTCTTCGAAAAATATCGGTGAAATACCTTTAATGCATGTGGATCTGGCTAGAAGCTCTATAAAGTACTTGTGTGGTAAACTTAATGGATCGATCTTTAGCAAATGTGAATCTTTTAATTCACCAATTCTATATAGCAATTCCTCAGGAATTGCTGTCAGATCGTGGTTTAGCCAAAATTCTTCATGCTTTTTTAAGGCTTCTGCAGTGTTTGTTAGATCAATCACCTTTTTAGCAATTATCTTGCCTATCGAAGTTAAACCATAGTCTCTGTCTTCATGCTGTAAAACGATGTTGTCTCTTTCCAACTCCCTCAATGCGTGAATGGCAGTAGAGGATCTTATTTCTAGTCTTTCTCTTATCTCACTCAATGGTTTTTTGCCCTCAAGCAGCATTGAAATGATATTCCTGCGTAAGTCCGAGCAGGCAACCAATTTTACACATCTACTTGCAATATCGTTTTCAAACCTAACTCCTTTTTTGCTTTCCGTCATGGATATCATTTAATTCCTCCAATTCTTATTTCTTTGCAATCTTTCAATTTTTAAACCATATTTTTGATAGCTTGTAAAATTGTAGACTCTAGGCAATTTATTATTAACCGATTCAAATATTGCTCAACTTTGGCAATGTTGCTTTGATGGAAAAATATATATACTATAAGGTAACGTCGTTAGGCATTGGATAGGTATTAAAAATATTTGGGTGAGATACATGAAAAGTAAAAGGGGTAAGTTGGAAATCGTAGGAGAAATTTTGGATGTGATAAATAGGGGAGAAACGAAGAAGACGAGAATAATGCAGAGCGTATACTTGGGATGGAGGAGCTTCAAGAACTATCTTGATTTCTTGTTGGAGAATGGCTTAATAAAGGAGAATGGGGTCAATGATACCGAAACGCATTATGTGCTGACTGAGGAGGGATTGAACTTCTTAAATTGCTACAGGCAAATCAAAAATTTGCTGAATGGAAACAACGGTAACTTTGGGTATTGAATCGATCTAATGGTTTAGTTTAATGTTTGTTTAAACCCATATACTTTTAATCTTAGTCTGTTTCACTCTTAATTGTTTCTGGATGTAATGTTAATTTAAAAAATTAATTTAAAATTGCAATACCCCCTTCTAGGGCGTTTCCGTTTTTATCCATGTTGATTATGTAAATATCCTTTCCGTTGTAATCAGTTGTGGCTAAAACAACGTATCCGCTTGTGGTTTCCATTATCGCTACTGGTGTTTCATTAGCAGCAGTTCCGTAAGTTTTGCTCCATAAAATTTCTCCTCTCCAATTTAACTTGAAAATTAGGATATCTTTGTTGGAACTATTTTCTGTTGTAGCTAAAACAACGATCCCATCTATAGTTTTAAGCATCGCCTTAGCTTCTTGATCTCCAGCTTTTGTGTACGTTCTTGCCCAAACAGTTGTTGTATAATGCTGTGATGGTGTAGGAGTCGGCACGGGTGTTGTTCCTTGGGCATAATCTCCATCAACTTTAACTTGCACAACTTCAGTATTATACATTTTCGAACCATCAGCACTTAGCAATCTTAGTAATATCGTTACAGTTCTGCCATTTCCAATGTTACTGAATTCTGACGCATCAAAGTGCATTCTGTATGGTCCACCTTTTAGTCCTCTAACTATAAAAGTATCGGAGTACTTGTTAGGAGGTGTAGCTTGGATCTTCACCATTTTTGTGCAGCCAAATTCTGTTTCCATGTCAAATTCAAGATCAAAAGCTTCATAGTATCCATCTCCATCTCTATCTACTTTTCCAACAACCGAAACACTGTTAAATTCAACCCCTACGTTTTTACAGTAATCAGGTTCGTCATTACTACCAATTTCTAATGGATCTTTTTCTGCTGTGGCAATTATTGCTATGCATGCCAGTACAATAAGAAATACTACGATTTTCTTCATGTTTCATGTTTGGTACAAGTAATAGTTAACGTTTTTGATTTCGTAATTAAATTGCCTAAGCTCAAAAAACAGATTTTGTAAGTCATTTAAATTTTTGAATTATTTGTATACTTAAGTGAAGTAGATTAAAATTATTTAACAAAAACGAAAAATATATTTTCTTATTTTTGTTAAATGTAACTCTATGAAAAAGTTGATAGTGTTGGCAGTTCTTATTGCAGCAACTTTGCTTTTATTAGGTTGCACCCAGGAAAAAACTACAGAACAAAAAAAAGAATTTAAAGCGGCATTTGTTTACATTGGCCCTGTGGGTGACGCTGGATGGAGTTATGCACACGATCAAGGTAGGAAATTCATAGAAAAAAAGTACGGCATAAAAACATCGTATTCTGAAAGTGTTCCTGAAGGGGAGGCTGAGAGGGTTATAAGAGAATATGCTGAACAGGGATACAATATAATTTTTACAACTTCCTTTGGCTATATGGATCCGACAATAGCAGTGGCAAAAGATTACCCAAACATCGTTTTTGAGCATTGTAGTGGTTATAAAACTGCAAAAAACGTTGGAACTTATTTTGGTAGAATATATCAGGCAGACTATTTAACAGGAATAGTTGCAGGAATGATGACCAAATCAAACAAGATAGGATATGTTGCACCAGTCCCAATTCCTGAAGTTATTAGAGGTATAAACGCCTTTGCTTTGGGTGTTAAAAAAGTAAATCCAAATGCCACCGTCCATGTTGTTTGGGTGGGTACTTGGTACGATCCGGCTAAAGAAAGAGAGGCAGCGGAGAGTCTGATTAATGAGGGGTGTGATGTCATTGCTCAAGGGCAAGATTCACCAGCAGCTCAACAAGTAGCACAAGAACATGGGGTTCATTCAATTGGATACAATAGCGATATGTATAAATTTGCTCCTAAGGCTCATTTAACGGCTGCAATTTGGAATTGGAGTGTAGTTTACGATTACATCGTCAAAAACGTAATGGAAGGCAAGTGGAAGAGTGAAAAGATTTGGTGGGGTATTGACAAAGGTTTGGTTGGGTTAGCCCCATTCAACGAAGTTGTTCCTGAAAAAGTTAAAAAAGTTGTGCAAGAAGAAAAGGAGAAGTATTTGAAAGGAGAAGTTCCTGAACAGTATCCATTTGTTGGACCAATCTATGATCAGCAAGGAAAGCTTGTTAAGGCTAAAGGAGAAGTGATGAGTGATGAAGAGCTACTTTCAATGATGTTCTTCGTAGACAACGTTGTTGGGGAAATTCCAAAGTAATTTTCTTACTATAAATTTTTTTAATTGTTTTTAAAATAAGATATAATAGAATTTTTAATCTGATTCGGGTTTTACAACAAATCTGCAAACTTCACCTTTACTCTTACATTCTAGCTCTTCACAGTATACCTTTTCTCCGATTAATTTTCCCCAAGCACCAGCATGCACACCTCTCATAAAATGGCATCCCTTTCCATAGTCTGCTTCAAAGTTTTCAAGCAACACCGTTTCGAGGATTTTATTTTTAAAATCTTGTTTGACAACATAACCTAAACACCATCCAAAATACCAACCACCAGCCAGCACGTATTCTACTACCTTATCCTTAGGTATTCCTGCTTCAATGTATCTTGAAACTATTGCCTCACCGCAAACCTTTCCGAAGTTATACAAAAACGTGTTCGCAACTGGTCCTATACCTTTCACCACTTCGAGGAATGCTGACGGCCAGTATCTTGCAGATAATGCAATCCATCTCTCTCCAATTCTAATTATCTTTCCGTTTTCATCAGCTAAAGCAGGTTCATCAGTTATAGATTCCATCATTGATTTGTATTTTTCATACAACTCCTTCCTATTCAGAATCTCACCTTCACAAAATTTTTATACAATCTTACCAAGCTCTTTGTAAATTTCCTCAGCTTTAAGACTAACAAGTTTGTTGAAAAGCTTTTCAGAAATCTTAACCTTTTCGAGGCAAAGATATGTTGCTTTTTCATAAGATCTTACCATTATATTATAAGTCCAGTGTAACCAGCTTAAAACATCTAGAATTTGGTCACGGTATCTTTCTCTCAAGAAATCAACAATTTCTTCAGTAAAGAGATTGAATGTTAATGTTATCAAACTCTGACTTACACCGCTTTTAATATGAGCAAAACTGACTTTTGCAACTTTCTTTACATAATCTTCGCTTGCCTTAGATTCGAAAACAAACTTGTAAAATTCTTTAAATAGTTTTGAAGCAGTTTCTACTGCTAAGTTGTTCTCTTCCAAGCACACCTTTATTTCATCAAACTTCGCCAATTTCTGAACAACTCTTTCAACTATTTCATCAATATTGTTTATCACGTATTCCCTAACATCCTTATCTATTTCTTCGGGTGGAGATGAAATTGAATTTACAAATTTCTCAAGGAATTTTTTCATGTTCTCACCTCCATACATTTACTTCAGCACTTCTTTAATCTTATCACTCGCCTTACCTATCTTAAACAAAACTAAACCAAGATTAGCTTTTGGATTTGTCATTACAACGAGTAAAGCTTTGCTTCCCGCTCCAGTAGCAATAATCTTTCCTTCCTTACCCTCAACTATTACCCTATCTGGCACACCCTTACCCAACTCAGAAGTTGCTGTCTCGGCAGCACCTAGCATTGCAGCAGTCATTGCAGCAAAAGCTTCAGCATTAATGTTTTGAGGAATGTCGGCAGCTATAAGCAAACCATCCCTCGAAACTATTGCAGAAGCGTCAACATCGCCCACAGCCCTCAAATCCTTTAGTATCTTCTCCAACATTTCTTTAATATTCATATACTCACCCCAGCAGGATTTTAAGTAAAGCATCTAAAACATCATACACACCCTCTCCATTTATGGCAGACATTGAAATTATTGGAGTGTTAGTGGGCAAGCTCATTCTCTTTCTTATTTCTTCAGGGTGCAAAGCATTTGGTAGATCCTGTTTGTTTGCCGCTATTACGTATGGCAGTCCAAACTTCGTTGTTTTTTCGAGCATCTCCTTTGCTCTTGGAAAATCTTCCGGTTTTGTAGAATCTACAACAACTATTACGCCAAAAGCCTCTCCTCCAAGCATTTTAAGCAGTGGATCAAACCTCTCCTGTCCGGGAGTCCCAAATATGTCGATGGTAAAACCTTTGTATTCAACATACCCATGATCTAGTGCAACTGTTGTACCAAGTCTGTCAACTGATACAGCTTTATTGGATATTGCATGAATGAATGTAGTTTTTCCAGCGTTGTAAGGACCGGTAACGAGAATTTTTGGTATGTAAGCTCTTACCCCGCCGGGTTTGATGACCTTAAATAAAATCAATTTTTTCTTAACTTCCGTCCAGTCAACTTTCACCAATCCGTAGTACTGCCCAATTATCACCCTGTGGTGTACACCACCGATTTTCACAATTGCATTTGAACAAGCTTTTACGGCATTTATTATTTTTTCATCGTAAGGCCAAGCTACGAAGTTTACAACCAATACGGAATTGTTTATTGTTGCAAGCTTTCCCCAGCTTTTGAAGTATTCAACTATTCTTTCCCCACATAGGTCTATCATCGTTGAAAGCGAGTTAATTGCAACCAAATCGTTCTCTTTTATTGCATCTTCAACTATTTTGCTAAGCTCCTCTGCATTAGACGGATCTTTGACAACATACTTTTCATTAGACAAATCCCCAACCAAACCTGAGTATGCATCGACTATTGGAAAATTAATATTCCATCCAAACTCTTTAAATCTGTTTCTGGCAACCATTGGACTCATATTCGTTATAACGAGGGTGCATTTGCATTTTTCTGAGTTCTCATGTAATGTTTGCATGAGAAAAACATCTCCTTCAACTTCTGGATCTACGCAGTATGTAACGACCTTGCCAGTAGGAATGTCGATTACATCATCTATAACTGGTATACCTAATTTTATACTCATACTATCACCACCTCTTTTCCTTTAATAGAAAATTCTTTCCAATCTGTTTTGTGAGTTGAAGATACGAACCTGAAAAATTTTCTATTGTCTTCTTCTTTTACTTCAATAACTCCATCAAACATCTGTTTTAGTGTTGCAATTGTCTTATCATCATGCACTCCATCATGGACAATATAGATCGCTTTCGATTTAGTTACCTTTATCCTTCTCGTTATGACATGCATAAACCTGTAAACGGTCTGAAGGTTGGTATACATGAGGAATGATGAAATACTGTCAAAGATAACGATTGATTTAATGCCGGATTTGTAATTGGTTTCAAGAAATTTGTTAAGCTGTACAGA